>SOIB01000044.1 GCA_004377355.1 Candidatus Stahliibacteriota bacterium
TGGAGCGAAGCGACCAATCTGCGTCCAATTTAAGTAATTCCAGAACTCAGTAAATTACTTACTTCTTTTAGAAGAATATCAGATTGTGCGAAGGAGAATCTGACTTTTCTTTTCCCTTTTTCCTTATCGAAATAGAACGCTGAACCAGGAACTACTGCCATATTTTTATTCTTTAGTAGATATTTGGCAAGCCCCCAATCGGTTCCATCCCAGAGTCCCTCAAAATTTGCAAATATATAATATGTTCCCTCTGGTTTCCTGAAATCAAAACCTACTTTCTTTAATGTCCGAGACAAAAAATCACGTTTTTTTCTATATTTATCCTGGATTCCTTTAATGTATCCAGGCGATAATTCAAAATTTTCACAAGCCCACTGGAAAGGTGTAGGCGCACAAATATTATTATAGTAATGAACTTTCTTTATTTCTTTGATTATAGATTCCTTTGCAACCACATAACCAACCCTCCACCCACTAACCGACAACACAACTGAAAAACTACCAACAAGTATTGTTCTATCAACAAGGTCTGGATTTTTCAATGGGGAAATATATTCATCTTCAAAAATAATATCTTTATATGTCTCATCAACAAGCAGATAACCATCCTTTGCTATAATTGTTTCCCCAATTGCTTTAATCTCTTCCTCACTAAAAAGTTTACCGGTAGGATTATGCGGGTTATTCAATATAAACACCTTAAAATTTGGCAATTTCTGGAGGTCTGTAAAGTGAAATGAATAATCCGGGTCATTAAGAGATAGAAAAATAGGTTTACCTCGACTCAAATTGACAATAGGTAAATAGTTTTCATAAAAAGGCTCTGGAATAACAACCCCATTTTCACTCTCAACAAGACTATACATTGATGCAGCAAATCCTTCACTTGCTCCACAAGTAATAATAACTTCCTTTTCGGGATCAAAATCTATTCCTGTTTCTCTCTTGATCTTATTTACTACCAAACTTTTTAGAGATTTTCTACCTCCGACGATGCTATACCCGTTGAGTCCACCGGAAATTGCCTCCTTTGCTACTCTTATTAAATTTTCTGGAGTAAAAATTTCAGTGGTGTTTTCTGCTAGGTTAATTGCATCGTTCTCGAAAGCTACCCTAGTCATCTCCATGATTATTGATTCATCTATTTTTTCAAGTATGGAATTCATAAAAGCATTATATAAGCAATTTTGAATATGTCAATTATCAATATGGTTCAAATTCTCCCATACTAAGAAACTCTTCCAATTTTTTTCTGTAGTTGCATCTCTTCATTTTCCTCAGTGCATTGGCTTCTATCTGTCTAACACGTTCTCTTGTAACATTAAATATCATACCAATATCTTCCAGGGTTTTTTGATTCCCATCAATAAGTCCGAAACGCAACTGAAGTACTTTCTTCTCACGGGGAGATAATGTAGTATTCAGAGCCTCTTCCAAATATTCCCCGAGTAAAGTAAGCCAGGTATCATTAGCAGGAGAAAGAAGATTTGTATCAGGAATAAGATCACCAAGAAGAACAACCTCATCACTAGTAGCTGGATCCTCTAAAGAGAGTGACCCGTGGTCTAATCTTTGTGCTATTTTTATCTTATCCACTGAAAAACCTGTGGCTTTGGAAACTTCCTCAACTGATGGTTCTACTCCATATTCCTGAAGTAAATTATGTCTTGCTTTCTTTATCTTATTAATAACAGTAACGGTGTGCACAGGAATGCGAATTGTATCGTGTTGTTCAGCTAAAGCCTTAGCTATTGCCTGTTTTATCCACCATATACCATAAGTAGAGAACTTATACCCCTTTAAATGATCAAATTTTTCAACTGCTTTTATCAAGCCAGTGTTACCCTCCTGAACAGCATCCATAAAATCTACACCCCTACGGAAATACTTCTTTGCAATTGCAATTACAAGACAAATATTTGCTTCTATTAATTGTCTTTTGGCTTCAAGAAAATAATCTTCCCATTTTTGAATTTTTTTAATCCTCTTGTTGATATTATCCCAACTTGAATGAACCTCACTCTCAAATTCCTTTAGAGTTTGTTGATGTTTTTTTACCGCTTCTTTTATACCCATTAATTCTTCGCGAGAATATTCTTTCGATTTTGAAGATTTTATTTTATCATTAAAGTTCTTTGATGGAAGTTTTACCTTTAGATTATTGATAGCGTCAACTATGTTCTTCATTCTTTGATAAACCCTTTTTTGAGTATCTAACAATTTCTTAAGATAGGGAGTTTGAATGCGAAGTGTTTGTATCTCATCACTTATCCTTTTTTCATACTTTTTGTAACCCTTTCTATATCTTTCTTTACCTTTCCCGAGGTAAGCATCCTTATATTTTATAAGTCGTGCCCTCATTTTTCGGATTTTCCGCATAGCCTTGATAAGCAACTGCCTTTCTTTCTCTCCATTGTAATATCTTGGCCATTGGTGATTATCAAGATAGAGAAATTGTTCTATTGGAAGCGAAGTATTATTTATACGTTCTTCAAAATTTAAGAATTCATCAATTACTGGTACGGATTGAAATATATATTTGGAAATCATCTTACGCCCCTTCTCCATTTTGGCACCAATCGTATATTCTCCTCTTCGCGTTAATAATGAAATATCTTTCATCTCCCGGAGATAGAGTTTTATCGGCTCATCTGTTTGTTTTAGAATATCCTCATTTGTTCTGCTAATGCGCTCTTTTAATTCCTCCTCCTCCTTTGTAAGAACATCTATTCCTCCCCTCTCTAATTTATTAACTATCTCTTCAAGCTCGTTGTCTCCAATATTCAGTTCCTCTTTAAGTTGATTGAGATTAATATCACCATCATTACTTACTAAATCCATAACTTCTTTCCAATCGATTCCCCTAGATTTCACCTATCACCTCCTTACTCACCCGCACTCTCTCCTCAATAAGACTTTTAATTTCCTTAAGCAGCATTGATTCATCACCTCCATTCTCTTCGACTTTCTGCAACTCTCTCCTTTTCCTATCGATTAGATTATCTAAAAGATAATTCTTCAATCTTAAAGCGCTCGATAAAGCAGAAATTTCTGGCTGCTGGCTCTCTCTCAGAAGATAATCTATTTGGTTCTTTGATAAAGATTGAATTATATCGTCAATCTCTATCTCCTCTCCCTTTTTTAATAATCTGAAAGCCTTTTTTAAATAGGGATTGCTAATATCTTCATCTGAAATAATGGAAAAAACAACCTCTCTTTCTTCTACCTTCTGCGTAATAGCATAGAACAGACCTAACTCAATTTTTTCCCTATCTGAAATATCTATGGTTTTATTTGCAATGACGGAGGTTTTAGTAGATTTCTCTATATTTAACAGGTCCTCTCGAATCATTAACTTCCTTGACACGATTTCCTTATACAACTCCTTTTTAAGAGGGTCCCTTATTTGACTCAATACTATTGACACCCTTTCAATTCCTTTTGAAAGACCTATAGGTGATGAAAGATCATAATCTTCCTTTATCCTATCGAGCGTATAAATAATAAAATCACTTGCATTAGATAAAAAATTTTTAAATTCCTCTACACCACCTTTTAGAATGATCTCATCAGGGTCCTTTCTACTTCCAGTGTTACCTATTTTTACAGTAACCCCTAGATTTAATAACATACCTAAAGACCTTAAAGTGGCTGCTCTTCCAGCTGCATCTTTATCAAAAAATATAATTACTTCATCAGCATAACGAGAGAGAAGTTCGGCTTGTTCATTTGTCAAAGAAGTTCCCAGGCAGGCAGCAGTATTTTTTACACCTTCCTGGTATAGAGATAGGAAATCAAAATAACCCTCTACCAGTATTGCGCTTTCATTTTTCCTTATCTCTTCTTTTGTATGCCATAGGCTATAGAGATTTTTACCCTTCTTATGGATTGGTGTATCTGGAGAGTTCAAATATTTAGCCCCGCCTTTGCTTAATCTCCTACCACCAAAACCGATAACCTGCCCGGAGATAGAAAATAGTGGGAACATAAGGCGTAGGAAGAATCGATCTTTTAATCCACTTACTGTTTTCTTTACAAGCCCTGAGTTTATGAGATCATCTATCTTAAATTCCTTTTTAGCTTCTTTTAAAAATTCACTTCCAGAAGGAGCAAATCCTAACTTGAACTTACCTATAGTATCTTCCGTATTACCTCGCTTCTTAAGATATTCAAGAACCTTTGGAGATTTTAGTAGATTTTTATGGTAAAACTCGCATGCAAAATCATGTATTAAATATAATATTTTATTTTTATGCTCAAATCCCCCTATCTCTATTCCTGCCTTATTTGCAAGAATCCTTAGCGCTTCTGAAAAAGAGGTTTTGTCATACTCCATAATAAAGGTAAAAATATCTCCACTTTTTCCACATCCGAAGCAATGGAATATATTCAGTTCGGGGGATACATAAAAGGATGGAGTATCATCCTGATGGAATGGACAATTTGTTCTATAATTCTTTCCGACCTTTTTTATTGGAAGATATTCCTCGATGAGGTCGACAATATTAATGGTGTCTTTGATCTGTTGAACGACCCCCTCAGAAATTGACATAGTATAGAAAATAAATAAATATCGTTTTTGCGCAACCCCCTAACAAAAATCTCTCGCAACCACGCAAAGAATAATTTTAAAGGTTTCAAGTGGTCGTCGATCCTTCATTAGATAAAG
>SOIB01000077.1 GCA_004377355.1 Candidatus Stahliibacteriota bacterium
ACCAAGCGGCTTTATATCGCCTTAGCGGAGATTTAAATCCTCTTCACATTGATCCCGACCTTGCTCGCGCTGGAGGCCAAGAAAAACCTATATTACACGGGTTATGCACATACGGTTTTACAACAAGAGCGATTATACACAGTCTATGCAATGGAGATATTTCACGCTTTAAAGAATTTAAAGTAAGATTCACTAATGTCGTGTATCCTGGGGAATCGTTAACAACAGAAGGGTGGAAGGATAATGGACGCTATTTGATTCAAGTTAAAACCGAGAGAGCTGTAGTTTTGAGTAATGCTTATGTTATAATCGACTAATAAATAAGAAATAATAAAAAAAAAATTACATTTTTAAATGCTTGTCATTCCCTAAAAAAGAAGTATCTATTCATTCTTCTGGGTTTTCAATTTTTCTAACAAAAGGTCCGTTTCATCTTCAAGTCTTTTTCTCATTATTTTGGGTTGTTGAAACAACTCCAAATCTGGTTGATCCTTTCTATCCACTATTGCCCAGTATGGAAGAGGTTCACCAGGCGGACACCCAACTACAAATATATAGCTCTCCCCGGCAGCATCAAGTTTCTTTTTCAAGGCCTTTGTACAGTCTCCCACAAGAATAAGATCCTTGCCGAAATGAACACCTTCAGGGATATCCTTTTTCCTTCCTAATACAATATCTATTCCCTTATTCTTGTCATACAAGCCTAGCAATTTCAGTTTTGCCATGCTGAACGCCATTAAGCCTTGACAAGAACTACAGGCATTTTCGATGTGAAAATTATACTCAGGCCAGGCTGCAAATCCCTTCAAATACGGTAAATGTAATGGTTTGTAAACCTCTTCTATTGAGTTTCCTCTGATCTCAATTTTGTCTTTATCCACAACCCCAAGACCTCGCTCACTGGCAGCTTTGAAGTAATCTACATCATCAATGGGCAGGCCAATCATTCTACAGACGGTGGCATCAAGAGCCACCGGATCCTGACTGACAACAATGCAACCAAAATCTACAGGATTTCCCGTTGAATGTGGTCCGTATCCTTCCAGAGGTCGAATAAGATCCGCAATTGAAAGATCTGCCCTGATAACAGACCAGAGATCCATCATTGCGGCAGCGAGATTGGTCAGATGCATTGTCCCATGTATAGGGTCCTGTACTACACCTTTAATATTTTTGAGGGCGCAGGTAAACACCATGCTCACATGAGTTTTAAAGATGGGAACATTTACTATATGATCCGCTTCCAAAAGAAAACGTGGTAGTTTTATATTTCTTATGGCGGACCTGGGATTTTCAATTTTCTTCCTTATTAGATCAGGATCACTTTTAATATCACGAATATCATATACTCCGGCCTCCTCGGCTGCTTTCTTTATTCCACTTACTTCAAGGCACTTCATAGTATCGCACCCTATTGCTGCTGATTCAGCCAAAATAATCTTCTTTGGATTAGCCTTCCAAAGAGCCTCAATTACAGCCTTTACAACAGCAGGACTTGTACAAACGGAACTTTCGGGTGGACCTTCATGTCCTCCATTAGGCTTAACAATCACTGTTGAACCCTCCTTGATGAGGGACTTAACCCCCCCCAGGTGATTTAGGGCATCTTCCACCATTTTCTTAGCAATGGTACCTTTTACAATGGAAACAATCGATTTTGACATATGCATCCTCTTTTTAGTTTATTATATATCTTTTTTTTTCCTACTTTAGTAGAATTTCTTTATTTATATGGAATCCAACATTCCATCAATTCTTCTATTGGCCATCGCGTAAGGATTTCACAACCGTTCTTAGTGACCAGAACATCTTCTTCCAGACGAACTCCATCTTTGCCACCCCTTTTACCAGCATATGTCTCAAGGGCGATAACCATTCCCTCTTTGAGCTCAATTGCTGGTAATCCTACATTCATTACTACACGGCTTATACCAGGAGGATCATGAAGTGTCAGACCAAGACCATGACCAACAGCGTAAGGCAAAACTTCACCCCATGAATCATATCCCCAGTATTTGGGTGAGTCCGGCCATTTCTCAGCGACATCGTACGTTGTATTCCCCGCCTTTACGGCGTTTATCGCGCTATATAACATATTATAGCATTCCTCGTATAGGTCTTTTTGTTCCTGAGTAGCTTTCCCGCAGCAAAATGTCCGATATACGCAAGACATATAACCTTGGTAGGATGCTCCATCAACATCTATATAGATCAGATCACCAGGCCGAATCGGTTTATCAGTGAATGACCATCCATAGGGGTTGGTATTGTAACCGGAACAACATACAAGGTCTTCTGTGTGATCATCCCCTTGCTCATATAAAGCCTTAATGCCTATGCCAACGAGATCGCACTCCCTTATCCCCGGTTTAATAGCATCGACTATATCGGCAAATGCCTTCTCCGAATTTGCACAGGTTATGCGCATAAGTTCGATCTCGTCTTTTGTCTTAATCCATCTTGCCTCATCCAAGGTAGGCTTTCCATGAACTACTTTAATTCCCTTTTTAGTAAATGCTTCAGCATAAATCATCTGGAGCGTTGTTCCATCAATTCCAAGAGGTTCCTTCTCCACGCCATGTGCCTTCATCAATCTAATTATTTCCTTAATAAACATTTTAACAAGCAAGTGACTCGAGTCCTTCGCAAAAATTTTAGGTGGTGAGATACCCGGTTTTACCCTACCTTCCAACCAGGGCATTCTCCTCTCAGTTTCTGAGGGGGTACCCCCACCAAATAGATAAGGTTCCCCGGTTCTTGCAATAAAAGTGAGCTGCGATTCCAAATTACGCATAGGAGTGGTAACATAGTAGGATGTGAGATATCGGATATTTGCATGATCGAAGCTTATTAGTGCTCCAATACCATCCTTTTCCATCTGTTTCTTTACCCGTTGCACCCTTTCTTTTCGCAAACGGTCGTAATTGATTCTTTCCTCATAATCAACCGCATATTTTCCAAATGCCATTTTCTTTTACTCTCCTTATAATTAATTAAGTTTCATTTTTTTCTACTTTATAATATCCATTTACAACGATATAAAATAATTTATCGATGAGCATGATCGATCACTTATATCGATCAATAATAATTTATTTGATAATTTCTTATATAAACTTATTGCTTCATTATTTAGATTAAATCTTTCAATAATAGTAGTTGGTGAACTTAGTAATTTCTAAAAAAAATGAATTTATTGATTATGAAAACGAAATTTTAGATTTTGTAAGAGAAAATCATTCAGGTGTGACTATTACAGATATTTCAAAAAAAACGGAGTATTCAAGAAATACCGTTTCGAAGTACGTAGCAATACTTCACTTAAAAGGTATGATATATAATGAGCCTGTAGGCAGATATAATCTCTATTTTAGCTCCAAGAAAAGTTTTATTTCAAAAAATATCATGCATTCAATGTTCAAAGCGATATTTCTAACGATGAAAAATTTATTTCCAGATAAAGAAGATTTATATAAAGAATTCGGAAAAGAGTTACAAAACCACTTCGATTATAGATACAGCAAGGGTTTTTTTAGCAATAATATTAAGAAAAAGATTGCTCTTAAAGACATTAAAGATTTCAAACCTCATTTCGAGTATTTTGTTGAAGTTTTTAATTCTTTTAATGTCCTTCAAGATACAGTCCAGGTTACTCATATAAAATACGAGAATAATTATAAAACGGCAATATATAGATTTTATAATTCCGAATTCCTTGAAACTAATGATGATTATATCTTCTATTTCTATATGATAGCTGGAATTATAGAAACATATCTCGGGGGAGAGCTGAATAGAAATGTCAACAGTAATATTATTGACATTCATATATCAGATAAAAAGGAAGAATCCTATGTTGATATATCTATTGAAATTGAATAAGTTCCTTTAGATATTCTAAATTTTAAAATTAATGAAAATATTAATCAGAGCAAATGATTACAATTTTACTCCAATAAACAATCCTCTATCTTCCATTAAGCCATCTTTTAGAAATTCTGCCTTAAGACCGGCTTTTTCCATGAAATCGAGAGTTTTGTCAGTCTCAAATAAACCTAATTCATGAATGTCGGCAAAATGTATAACATCTTTATCTCTTTCAGCAATTAAATAATGCATCTCCATTATCGATAAGTCTCCTTCTTTTTTTGTAGAATTAAGTCTTGCTATTTTAACATCCTTCCCATCGTAAGTAGTCATACCGGGCGTTCCAACCCGGTTGTACGTAGATTTCGTAAACCAAGGCTCGATTATTAGAACTCCACCTTTCTTTAAGTGATTTTTAAAATTCATCATCGTTTTTTCTAAATTAGAATACGTTTTTACATACCCAATTGAGCTAAATAAACATAGAATTACATCAAATTCGGTTTTAAGATTAAAATCTATCATATCACCTTGTTCGAAAATCACATCCTTAAATTTAGTTTTAGCAACTTCCACCATTTCGCTGTTAATGTCAATACCGGCACAGGAAAATTCGTCATTAAATTGTTCTAAATGCTTTCCTGTCCCACATCCAACATCAAGTAACTTATTTCCGTCTGATTTTTTATATTTTTTTATTAAATCTTTAACAGAGTCAGCTTCTTTCTCATAATCTTTCCAATGATAAATCAAATCGTAGTATTTGGCTAAT
>SOIB01000167.1 GCA_004377355.1 Candidatus Stahliibacteriota bacterium
TTTTGAATAATAAATTCGAAATAGAGTATTAAAATCTTATTTTTAGAGAATGTCCCAAAGTTGTATGATAATCCTTCTAAAATAAGCGCTAACTTTATCTTAGTTACTCGGTAATATCGTTCAGAAAACGAGGTCAATTTCCGAAAGCTAAGGAAATTGCCTCTCCCGCTCTCACTCTCGTTCCCGTGAGATTTCAATAGAAATCTCACGATCCATGCCCACTCGAGTATTGATGAGGGTTTCTGAACAATATCACCTCGCACTAATTGAAATATACTCAAAGTTTAATAAAACATGAAACTCCAGATATCAAACTAAATCATACAACTTTTGGACATTCTCTAAAAATAAGATTTTAATACTCTATTTCGAATTTATTATTCAAAAATATGTTTTTAAATGGGTTTTTTAATTATTTGAAACTAATTAACTAATATACGAATTAACTAATAACTATCTTCCTACATTCCATATCGCTTCATTGCGAGTTTTAAAATCCGTTCGACTAGTTCATCATACCCCATTCCCATCGCTTTAGCCTCTGCAGGAATATCAGATAGTTCGGTCATTCCGGGTATTGTATTTACCTCGATCACAAAAACGTTACTCTCATCCACTATGAAATCCACCCTGGAGAAATCTCTACATCCCAGAGCTCTATGTGCTTTTAAGGCTAAATTTTTACTCATTTTTGAAATATCTTCGCTTAATCTGGCAGGAATTATAAATTCAGTCATGCCTTTAGTGTATTTTGCTTCATAATCATAGAATTCTTTTTTGGGAATAAGTTCCAGAATAGGAAGTGCTAATTCACCAAGTATTCCAATGGTAATTTCTTTTCCATTTATGAACTTCTCGGCAAAACAGTCCCCATATTCATGAGCTTTGGATACTGCTTTTCTATGTTGCTCTTTCTTTCTTACTATGGTTATTCCAACAGAGGAACCTTCAGATACTGGTTTAATGAGATACGGCAAATCAAGAGGAATCTCATCTTTATTAACAGGATATTTAAACTCAGGAGTCGGAATCCCTGAATACTTAAATATTTTCTTCGTTATAACCTTATTAATCACAAGAGCACTCGCAAGAACACCTGAGCCTGTATAAGGGATACCCATTGTCTCGAGGAGTCCCTGTATGGTGCCATCTTCTCCTGGCTTCCCATGTAACATCACATATGCAATATCTATTTTGTTTTTAGATAAAACTTCTGCGATATCCTGACCAACATCAATCTCTAAAACTTCGTATCCCCTGTTCCTTAAAGCAGAAGCAACCCTCTTTCCCGAAAGTATGGATATCTCTCGCTCAGAAGACCACCCACCATAAAGAACGCCTATTTTCATAACTCAAGTCTTTCTACTTTAGAATTATTATGTCTATCAACTACCCTTATTGCGATATATTTAAAATCCTTTAACACTTTGAATGAAAATAGTTCCTGATGTTCATCAAAGACTCCGTCAACAGGTATTGCACTTCTCCATCCTACTTCTCTTTTTATTTTAGTTGCAGTTGTATTGTAGAGAACTACTGAAATTGATGATAGTTCATCCATTGCTACCCCGGATATTGCAATACTATCCCCAATCATCTCTTTCCTTATATCTTTTATCTTTGGAGGAGAATGGTCAATAATAAAACGTGTAGTTCTTTCATCATTTAAAGGAGAGGGTTGGGTTGGCAGGTCCTCTGCCAGAAGCTTCACTATATAGACTCCATCCGGATAAGGATATGTATCAAGAAAATACGCATTTTCGTAAACACTTTCTGCCAATTTTTCAAAAACAGGATCCCCCTCTCTTTTGAGATATAAATCGAAGAGTAGGTAATCTCCATCTGGATCATTTGCTTCCCAATAAATACATCTAATCCCTTCCGGGATTCGGAATGCCTGTTCGGGAATATAGAATCCCATTTTTAAAAGTCTTATCCTCTCCTCCGGAGGTAAAACCTCTCGGTGTGTTGGACCATTTGCGCTTCCTCCGGAACCGATAGTGGCTGGAAGCACTATGAATTCAGATATCTCAGGTGGTAAATTTCTCTCCCTATACGAAACTCTCACTTCTTTAAGGTAGGAATCTTTTCCCTTAATAACTGTTTTCCATTGAATGAATGGATCATCTGTATCTATGCCTTTGTCAGATGGACGCCACTCTGTCCAGGTAGAATCTACTTCTTTCTTCTTCCCACTTCGAAGATAAAATGAAATATCTCCCTCTCCGGTATAAAAAAGGTTACCCCAGATAACCCCTATACCACCATTAAATACTGTTGAAGTATATGTTCCTTCTTTTCTTCTATCGGGGCTCATTCGATAGATATTCGCAGGATAACCAGTTCCTATATATAGATCTCCTTCTATATCCTTTAAAGAAGTTATTCTGGATTCTTTTAAATCAGCTACAATTAAAAGACCCCTGTAATGAAATTCCCCAATTTGACCATCCTCTGACTCACCAGCATAAAAATGGTCATTTTGTTCTACTCCTACTATTATAGGAGTACCTTTATAAACATTTAATTCCCTATTGAGTATCAGAAACTTTACCTCTCCTTCTGGAACAGTATTACCTATAGATATACCTGAGACACAAAGGGTATCCCCACAAAACCCCAAACCATTTACTTCTTCAAGACCTGTATCATAATAAATTCGACCTTTTCCATCCTTGTATAACTCATAAACAAGTCCAGGAGTTGAGGTACCAATGAACAACTTATCTTGAAATGGTACAATCTCTGTAACAGAACTTGCTTCTGTGGTATAGAATTCCTTTACCTTTTTATCATCTGTAACCTTATATACCTTACCCTCTGGGCCTGTTCCAATGATGAGTTCGCCCTTCCACTGCACAATTGAATAAATATTATCAGCGTCAATAGTAATGGTATCCAGGACCTCTTTTCCTTTTATAAACAGTAATTTACCTGAAGGTGATAGACCTGCTACAATGAAGCCCTCAAATACTCCCAATGAAAATAATACCCCTTCAGTATTAACAATTGTATCCAGAATACCAGCCCTATTTTTCCTAATAAGAAGCCCCAGTTCGGATATACCATAATATAATTCTCCTTCTACCTCTACTAAATCGGATATAAACCCATCACTATCTTTGGTCAATTTTTCTATCTTATTTCCAACGAAAATAGAATCTCTGGAAACAATTGTTCCCTCTAGTTTTCCGTTATATAAAGAATCTCCTCCGAAAGTCCAGAAATAAGAAAATGAAAGAATAATAAGCAGCATTCTACCTCCTTACCTCTATTATTTCTGTAGCTTCCCCTCTAACAGGTCCTAAAAGTATATTATCTTCTTTATAAATAGAAAAGAAATCAATAAATTGAGAATCGCTATCTCGACTCAAAACACTATGAAGACTTATTGGAATATCTTTAAGTTCCCCTTCTTCTGTCCCAATTACTGCTCCCTTTTTATATAGTGAGAAGACCACTCTATCACGTGATGGTAATGAATTCACAAAGTTTTTCCATTCTGAAAAACTATCAAATCGAAATTGTAAGGGAAATCTCTCTCTTTCAAACTCTATAAACTCATCTCTTCCCGAGACCCGGATCATTAACTTACATGGTTCATCAGGCACATTGAAATTATATGTAATAGTTGTATCAGGTCTTCTATATCTATCAATAATTACAGATAGAATTACTTCCTCTCCAACTTTGAATTCCTTCTTTTTAAGTTTTAACTTCTTTATTCTATACTTCCTTATTTCATCCAGAGCAACCATATCCATCTTTATAGAATCTATAGATACACCTTCATACCAGTTATCCTGTATAAATAAAAGGGACTCTAAAAGTCGACCATATAAATCATACTGGAGTCTATTACCACTCAAAACAGGATGAAGTGCTACAATGCCTTGATTAGTATATAGAAGAAAACTACCCTTTATTGTAACCGGGTTATATACACCAATTTCTTCCATCCAATTTGAAAATAGAAGAAAAGCGGATAGTTGCGGAAGGAGGTTTTTCATTTTTGTGATTTTATATTCACGTTTTATATTGTTTATATTTATTTTGCAATCCACCATTGGAGGTTCTCTCTTTAGTAAACCTTTAACTCCCGAATTCCCATCAAATAAAATCGTTCCTACAATATCTCCAGGATTTAAAAATTTAAAGGAGCGGTATAATGATGGTAGGTACCCGCTAACACCGCCTTCACACAAAGGAAGACTTGAAGAACCTGTTCCGAATGCAGGATGACCAAAAGCATATATTGTATCTCCTCTGACCTCCGTTATGGTTCCCATCAAAGAAATGTTTCCATCTCCAGTGACGAGAGATACCCCACAAACACCACCAGGGACAAAAGGAGTTAACTCCATAGTCACTCCACCAGTCTGTCCGGAAGAGATGATGAAGTTACCTGGGATAGAATCGAGGAGGGAAAAAGAGCTTGGGTGAAAACCAGACGCATTTAGCACTGGTTTTATTGGGGTAATACCTTGCGAACCAAAATTGGATGAAGCTCCACCTCTTTTCATATCCATAAAAGAGGTTATACCACATATTGGTTTCTTTGAAAAAGTCCATCCAAATGCTACAGCTCCCAGGAGTTTTCCGTTTATATATACAGGACTACCACTCATCCCGGATAATATTCCTGCTTCATCAATTACATCGCCTTTAAGTTCTGCAATAATTATCTCCTCACCTGTTGTAGAAGGTGGAAGTTTACCCGTTATTTTTACTTCAAAGGTATCTATTTTTGAACCTTGAAATGTACTCAGACCAAATCCTTCCATTCCTATTCTTACATCTTTAGGATGGATAATTTCTGTGCTATGAATAATTTGAAATAATAGAATAGATACGATCAACATTTTCCTTTTTTAATCCTTTTTTCTTTGCTATATCAAGGTTTACTTCCAATAATTTAGTCACTAAAGGTATGAGGTCGGAAGCGTTTTCTTCCAAAGATTTTAGATCCTTTTCTAATGTATTATAATCTCCTCTCTCAATTGGTCCTGTAAGACTTTCGAAATAACCCAATTTTTTAATAAATTGTAAAGCTTCTCCACCTACATAAGGTGCGATATCACAAGTTATGCCACACTTCTTAAATAATTCATCTGATAGGAAGAGAAGGCAATTTATGAGATTAGTGGACATTACAGAAGCCATATGATATAATGATTTCATTTTGGAATCGATATATAAAGCCTTACCATTTAAAGCTTCAACGGTTTTTTCTGCTACTTTGATTCCAACTTCATCCCCCTCAATCCCCCAGTAACCACCTGAAATATCCATACCAAACTTCGGTATACTACGCAACGGATGTATGGAGAATCTACCTTTAGGCTCAGGAGCTTTAATTGCCTTGTAATCCAGAGAACCACTTGTATGACCTATTAAAAGAGAAGGCGGAAGTCTCTTAGAGAAATTTTCTATTTCTTTATCTGGAAGAGCTAGAAAGGTTATAAGGTCTTTCACTTCTAACTCTTTTATGCTTTGGAGCCTTTTATCTTTTTCTACAAATTTGGGATAACTTTTAGAATAATATCCGAAAAATTCCCAATCTACTGATTCAAGGGAACTAGCTAGTGAGGTACCAACCCTACCTGCACCACAGAGGGCAAATTTCATTCAGAGAATACGTTGATAACCTTTTTCCCACGCCTATTTCCAAATTCCACCCTGCCATCGGTTAGGGCATAAAGAGTGTCATCACCTCCCTTACCAACATTCCAGCCGGGATGGTATTTAGTCCCTCTCTGTCGTATGAGAATCATACCAGCCAGGACCTCTTCTCCTCCGAATTTCTTTATACCAAGATATTTAGGATTTGAGTCACGACCATTACGAGTAGAACCCACACCCTTTTTATGAGCCATATTATCCTCCTTTCCCCTTATCTTTCTTTTCTCCTCCTCCCTTCATCTCCTTGCTCCCCTTTTTAGTCTTGATTTCTTTCTTAGCTTTGGTTTCCTTTTTCACAACCCTACCTTTCCCTTTTGTACTCTCCTTTTTTGCTTTAGTATCCTTTTTTGTCTTTGTCTCCTTCTTTGCCTTACTCTCTTTCTTTGCCTTGGTATCCTTTTTTACCTTCACTTCTTTCTTCACTTTTGTGACTTTCTTTTTCTTACTTTCTTTCTTTTCCTTAATGTCTTTCCCTACCTTACTCTCCTTCTTTGCTTTAACAACCTTTTTCACTTTACTCTCTTCTTTCTCTTTAGCAAGCTCTTTAAGAATAACATCTTTGATCTCTATCTCAGTATAATGCTGTCTATGACCAATTGTTCTTCTATAACGTTTACGTCTTTTATACTTATAAACAATAATCTTCCTATACCTGCTATGTCCAGTAACTACTCCCTTAATAATTGCACCTTCCAGATAAGGATGCCCAATCATAACATCTTCATTCTTCACAAGTAAAACCTTGTCAAATGTTATTTCCTCCCCCACACCTTTGTCCAAGAGAGGTATTTTGATTTTAGATCCGATATCACAAACCCATTGGAATCCTTTCGCCTCAAATACTACATACATCAAGTTCCTCCTTCTTCAATGGGTAACTCTGGGAATCCTTCTTCGGTCGGCATAGTAGGTATACCCTGCTCTTCTTCTCCCCCAATTACCTCTCCTGGAATTCCCTCCATTGGAATACCTCTATCAGATGGAATTGACCTCTGCAGTTCTTTATTTATATCACCGGTTCTACTCAATCTCGGCACCATCAGTGCAATAGAAGTCGAGGTTACGAAAAATAATATTGCAAGTCCTATAGTAATCTTCACAAGTAGCGGCGATGCACCCCTTCCACCAAAGAAAGAACCACTACCCCCACCTCCAAATACCGAACTCATACCTGAACCATGTGACTGTTGCATTAGTATCACAACGATCAACAGTGCTGTAAATAATACATGGAGTGCTATTAAAAAACCTAACACTATATCTCCCCTGCAATCTTAAGAATTTCTGCAAAACTCTCATAATCTAATGATGCACCTCCAATAAGTGCACCATCTATGTTCTCCTGCAGTAATAATTCTTCCGCATTATGCACTTTCACTGAACCTCCGTATATTATCCTAACTTTATCTCCTTTTTCACCCAATAATTCTCTTATAAGATTGTGCATCTCTTCGGCGTCACTTGGCTTTGCTGTCTTACCAGTTCCAATCGCCCAAATTGGTTCATAAGCAATTGAAATCATTGAGGCATCAAATTCTACACCCTCAATTGCTCCCTTTAACTGGTTTTCCACTACTTCCTTTTCTTTGCCTTCTTCTCTCTCTTCTTCTGTCTCGCCTATACATATAACAACTTTTAGTCCCAAATGCAAGGCCATATTTAATTTTTTTCTAACCCACTCGTCAGTTTCCCCGAATATTGCTCTCCTCTCAGAATGCCCAATAATCACCCATTGCACGCCAAGTTCTTTAAGAAACTTAGGAGAAATTTCTCCAGTATATGCACCCTTTTCTTCCCAAAACATGTTCTGTGCACCAATAGAAATAGTTGAATTAGCAAACACCTCCAGTGCTTTAGGAATTGAGGTAAAGGGAGGTGCAATGAAGACGTCTATATTATTAATATTTAGGTCTTTTTTAAGTAAATATGTTGCAAATTCACTCGTTTCTATTATGCCTTTATTCAGCTTCCAGTTACCACCAATCAAGAATCTCCTCATTTATACTCCCTCACCCAGCACTGAAATCGCTGGCATTTCTTCTCCAGAAAGAAATTTCAAAGAAGCTCCACCACCAGTTGAGAGATGAGTTAATTCAACACCGCTTTCTTCGATTGCCTTATCTGTATCACCTCCACCTACCACAGTTATCGCGCCATTCTTTGTAGCCTCACCGATTGAAATTGCTATCTCTCTAGTCCCTTTATCAAATGGATGGATTTCAAAAACTCCCATTGGACCATTCCAAAAAAGTGTCTTAGATTCAATTATCACTCGTCTAAACTCCTCAATAGTAATAGGACCTATATCCACACCCTTCCAGCCTTCCGGGATACTCTCAACCGGAACAACTTTGTTCTCTACCCCTTCTTTTATCTCCTTCGCTATAACAACATCAAGAGGCATCAGTAGATTTACATCATTATCCCTTATAATCGGAAATAAATTATCAATGTCATCAAACAGGGATTCATCAAGTAATGAATCGCCAACGTCAATGCCTTTTTTATATAAAAAACTGAACGCCATTCCCCCACCAACAAGAAGATTATCCACCAGTGAGGCCAGATCCTTTATAACCGGTATCTTTGTCTTTAGCTTTGCGCCACCGAGAATTAGAGTAAAAGGCGAAAGAGGGTTTTCACGGAGTTTACTTAAGTTCTTTATCTCCTTTTCCATAAGAAATCCTGCTGCCTTCTCCTTTATTATTTTTGCCACACCATAGGTGGAAGTATGTTTCCTGTGTGCGGTACCAAATGCATCATTAACATAAACTGATGCAGGAGATGCAAGTTCACCTGCAAACTCAGGGTCATTTGCCTCCTCCCCTGGATGGAAACGAACATTCTCGAGTAACAATAATTCACCATTTCCAAGTCCTTCGACTTCTCGAGTTACTTTATCCCCCACGACCTCATCAACAAACTTAACCTCTTTCCCCAGTAACTCACTGAGCTTCTTAGCAACTGGTAGGAGTGTAAGTTCTTTGGTTCGTTTACCTTTAGGCCTCCCAAGATGTGAGGTCATGATTATCTTTGCTCCCTTTTCTATTAGGTACTGAATTGTAGGAAGAGCTTCCCTTAGTCTTCTATCATCCTCTATTACACCTTCCTTTATTGGAACATTGAAATCAAAACGGCAGAGGACCTTTTTTCCTTTGACGTCAAGCTCATGTATGGATTTAACGTTAATCATAATGACTAGCCAATCATTATGGCTATATCTATCATTCTCATCGCATATCCCCATTCATTATCATACCATGATAGAACCTTAACAAGTTTTCCATCAATTACCTTTGTAAATTCTGGATCAAAAATCGAGGAGTGAGGATTACCGATGATATCTACTGATACTATTGGATCCTCTGCATATTCAAGGACTCCTTTTAATTCTCCTTCTGCATAACTTTTGAATGCCCTGTTAACGTCGTCCTCTGTCACCTCTTTCTCAATATTACAAACAAAGTCAACAATAGAACCATCGGCTACTGGAACCCTTAGTGCAATTGCATCCAGTTTTCCTTTAAGCTCAGGAAAAACTTCCGTAGTTGCTTTTGCTGCTCCAGTTGTAGTTGGTATTATTGAAATTGCGGCAGCTCTTGCACGTCTAAAGTCTTTGTGTGGTAAATCAAGTATATTCTGAGTAGCGGTATATGCATGAATCGTGGTCATTAATCCATTCTTTATTCCAAAAGATTCATGCAGGACCTTAACGACTGGGGCAAAACAATTTGTAGTGCATGAAGCATTGGATACTACATCATGCTTTTCAGGGTCATATTCCTTATGATTCACTCCATAGACAATAGTAAGGTCCTTCTTATCCCCCTTATAAGGTGCTGAGATTATAACCTTTTTCGCTCCTGCCACCAGGTGTTTTGCTGCGTCATCTCTCTTCCTGAACACCCCTGTTGCCTCCATCACAACATCTGCGCCGATGTTCTTCCACGGAAGTGATGTAGGTTCCTTTTCATGAAAGAAGGGTATCTTCTTACCGTTTACAACTAAGGAATTTCCCTCAATCAAAACCTTACCTTTATATTTTCCATAGACAGAATCATATTTCAAGAGATATCCCAGCACATCTATGTTAGCAATATCATTTATTCCAACAATCTCGATATCATTATTGTCCATTGCGTCTCGTACGACAGCTCTTCCTATTCTACCAAAACCATTTATACCTACTCTGACAGCCATTTTTTCTCCTTTTATAAACTTATTCCTATACCTAATCCAAGATTTATATTTCCCCAAAAATCAAAAGATATATCTTCTTCCTCTACCTGCTCAACAGCACTCAATAGAAACTGAGTGATGTTTAACTTAAAAGGAAGGTCTACCCTGAAATTGTCTTGTTTGTAACTCAAGGACATGCCTATAGTCGCTGATGGCAGGAAGAAATCTTCATCCTCTGTATTCAACCAGATTAGACTACCAGCCAGTCCCATGTTAACGTCAAAAACAGGAATTGGGAGTCCAAAAGCAAGACCTGCATCTAATCTCATTAATCTGATGTCTCCAGAAGTTGGGAAATCAATAGAACCATTTAGACCTAATCTTAGTAGGAAAAGGTCCAGTTGCACGCCTCCTCTTAATGAATGATATCCTGCAAAATGAAGGTTTGATATACCGATTTCTGAATTTGTTTCTTTTGGTATCTCATTAAAAATGACTCCAACACTTCCACTTACTATATTATTTATCGAATCAACTTGAAGTCCTGATGTATCGAATTCGAGAACCTCCGGAAAACCAGCTATCTCTCTAAAGAGCCACTTATAATTTCCTGTAAGAGTATAACTGGTTCCATATTCATAAGCCAGAGAGAGTTTTAATATCTTTGTATCCAGTATCACCCCAAGATCAAAAGCAGTCTGAGTTGTACTAATATCCCCATCAAGGTTCCCATAATAAAGTGTATCATCAATGACTGCATATCCGACAAGACTATCGACCGTCCAATCATCTCCTGATGGACTCCTTACTACGGTGTCCACTAAAATCGAAAAGGTATCAGGTCTGACTGTAATACTACCCTTACCCAAAATTCTATTTTTAGTAAACTTCAATCCTACTCCAACCTTCACTGGACCAAATCCTGTTCCTGCACCGATAAAGATAGGAGATGAAGAATACTCAATCCTTAAGGGTTCTGGTGTATCAATAAAGATACCACCACTGATAGGCAAATCCACTATAATTGTATCTTCCTCCGGTATTTCAGGATGATCTCCATGGTTTAGTTCAATTGGGTCTTCTGGGTTAAAATCACCACTCACACTTCCAGTAAGACCCATCTCAAATCCCCATTTATAACCTCCCGGGCGGCAGATTCCTATATTAACAGGACCTATCTTCTTTGAGATGCCAAAAAAATCCATTCCACCCAGCTCATTATACCTGACACTAAAGGGGATTCTGATTGAATCTTCTACACCTTCAACATTATAGTATTCATCAAAATCTAAAACTCCTCTCCCTGTAAGAGAAAAACCAGTATAGAAATCAAGATTGCCTCCCGACGCAAGAACTGCAGGATTGACATCTGCACCGATTATTCCATATCCAGCACTAGGATTTATGAAACCCTCATCAAGAAAAAATAGATTGTTTGAACTGGATCTATGGTCTATTTGTATATAAAACTCTCCATCAACATCTATAGCAAGGAATAATAAGAAAATTAGCATATTAACCTCCTATATTTACATGAAGTCAATGAAATGACTTCAAGGGTTCAAGGATTCTAGGATTCAAGGTTTCAAGTGTGTATAAAACCGGAGACCGATGACGGAAGACGGATACCACTTAATCCTCACTCCTTAATCCTGTAATCCTGGACTACTCGACTCCTAAAATTCTGTTTTCTCTCCATGATCTCTGTGTCTCTGTGGCAATCCTTAATAGTAAACACGATTATGGATAGACCCTGCCCAGCATTCTTGGAAAGGGTATTGTCTCCCTGATATGTTTAATACCACATATCCATGCTACCATCCTTTCAATACCAAGACCAAACCCGGCATGGGGAACCGAGCCAAATTTTCTTAAGTCAAGATACCACTTGAAAGCATCCATTGGAAGGTTTCTACTTTTTATATTCTTTTCCAATTCTTTCCTGTCAAACTCCCTCTCTCCTCCACCTATAATCTCTCCATAACCCTCTGGAGCAAGCATATCAAAGGAGAGAGTTGAATCTGAATTTAAAGATTCCTTCCTCATATAAAATGCTTTCACAGACTCTGGAAAGTGTGTTATCATAAACGGAGTATTAAAACTTCCGCTAAGCACCGTCTCCTGGGGTGCACCAAAATCTTCACCCAATTCCATAGATTCACCTAATTCATTAACACGTCTAACTGCCTCTTCGTATCTTATTTGGGGAAACGGCGTTTTTATTGATAGAAATAATTTTGTATCCCTTTCCAGAGTATTCAGTTCACTTTCCCTCTTTTTAAGTACACGATTGACAGTATATCCCACCATACCCTCAGCAAGTTCCATTACATCTTCCAGGTGTGCATAAGCCATCTCTGGCTCAAGCTGCCAGAATTCAGTAAGATGCCGCCGTGTCTTTGATTTTTCAGCCCTAAATGAAGGACCAAAACAGTAAACCCTTCCAAACCCCATACAGGTTGCCTCATTGTATAATTGTCCGCTTTGAGAAAGATAAGTACTCTCCCCAAAGTAATCCACCCCAAAGAGAGTTGTAGTTCCCTCACAGGCAGAAGGGGTGAAGATTGGAGCATCCATTCTAAGAAAACCTTTATTCCATAGATAATCTTCTACTGCTTTTATAACTTCTGCCCTTATTCGAAGGATTGCCCACTGCTTACTCGAGCGAACCCATAGGTGTCTGTTCTGGAGTAAGAAATCTACACCATGAGATTTTGGTGAAATCGGATAGCCTTCTTTGTTTTGAATAACCTGGATGGAATTAATTGTAAGTTCAAAACCTATTGGTGACCGTTTTTCCTCCCTGACTTTTCCTTTCACAACTATAGAAGCTTCCTGGTTTAAATCATCAATCAGGGAAAAACTTTCCTTTTCGGTATCTTTCTTACTAGCTACACCCTGAATGACCCCAGTTCCGTCACGGATGAGCAAGAATCTAATTCCACCGCTTGACCGTTTATTGTGCAGCCATCCTCTTAGCTCTACTTCCATTCCAACGTATTTTGATATATCCTCAATATATACCCATTTCATGATATTTATATATAACTGTATCTACTTCAAAGTCAAGGTTTACAATCTATTAGGGGTTTTGCTTTTCGGGTTTCACACATTATGTTTAAGAACCTTTTTCTCTCAATATTGTATGGGATTGAAGTAGAATAAATTTTAAGAAGAAATACTATATTACCTTATACGAAGTATCTTTTTTATGTCTTTTGATTCTCCTCTTTCTAATAGTAGAAAATATATTCCATTTGATAGTTGCCTTCCAGTGTTATCCTTTCCATCCCATCTAACCGTATATCTACCAGCTTTCTGCTTTTCCTTAATCAGTGTTCTTATATATTGACCCAATATATTACAAACTTTTAGTGTTGTTAAAGCAGATTCCCTACCTGTTAGTAAATAATCAATAACGATTGATTTAACAAATGGATTTGGGTAGGTTTGCAGGATTTGGCTCTCTGTGAGATAATCTCGTGGCTCTTTAATTGACGCACTTTCGTTATAAATGTTTTGAATTTCCTCAACTGATAAAGCATAGTTATAGATGCGAATATCGTCAAGCACGCCTTTGAAATTATAGTTGGGGTTATTGGGAAGAACTTGTCCGATCGTTAAGTCAATTGTTGTCGGTAATATTAAACCAGACCAGGACGAAGAAACATCTAACTCACCGTTAATATAAATTTCAACTACAGAACCATCATAAAGCACTGTGATATTATATAAAGTATCCGTTACAAGTTGGGTTTGAGAGTCCAAATCTTTTATACCAGAATTGACTCCATAATCGGTTTTAATCGTCCATCTGATCCGCTTATCTGGTATTATTGATATCTTCCACCGATTTTCCCAATTTCCGTGAGAAATGGGGTAGGCTTCGCGACTATAAAATTGCTCAATCTTCATCCAGAAACTGATGCTAATTTCGTCCCGAAAATTGAGGCTGGCATGATTGGGAACTCGGATATGGTCATCAACACCGTCAAAATAATAAGCGCTGTTGGCATTCCCAAATCGATCCGCTACAAGCATCACTCCATGGACACTTCCGTGATTGCCCAAACCGCTCTCATCATCGGCATTTCCATTAAAAGGATAATATGCAACCGGTATTCCCGTCCCGACATTCAAGGAGTCCTGAACAACAATACCAATACTGTCCGCTGCCTGTCCTCCACGACCGTCATCCACCATACAGCTAACATAATAGTATCCTTCATTCTCTGGCGCTGTCCAGGTTACCGTTGAGTCATCACCAATTATAGTCCCATAGGTCGAGGTCCAGGAGTATGATAAAGTGTCGTCATCGGGATCTGTAGCAATACAGGTTAATTGCGTCGTTGCTCCTAAATCGATCTTTTTGGGATCGGCATTTAGGCTTGAAATGACTGGAACATGGTTGATGTATTCTACAACTTCAATGTTCACACTGTCGGTATCCTGTCCCCCATTGCCGTCATCCACAAGACAGGTGATGATATAGGTTCCCTCCAAACTCGGTGCTGTCCAATTGACCTCTGTACCACTACCGACGATTGTTCCTCCAGAAGCGTTCCATGTATAAGATA
>SOIB01000145.1 GCA_004377355.1 Candidatus Stahliibacteriota bacterium
GACGTAGGACTTCGGACCTCGGACTTATTTTTGCATTCTCAATGAACCTATATCCTAAATCCCAATTTACGACATCGGACTTCGGACCTCGGACTTTTTTATAAACTCTCTTAATCCTTAATCCATAATCCCTGCTTCTATTAATATCTTCTCTTCTAATCCATAATCCTTACCTCCGTCTCCGCACATCTTTCTCCTGTCATATTAAGGGAGTTTCTAATCTTGAGGTCTTCAGTTGCTTCTATTCATATCTTTCATCAACTTAAGCCTCTCTCCTCTTGACATTCGGAGTCATTAGAGTAGCATTAATAAAAGCTTTTAAGATTAGGAAAAGAAGAGTTTTAAAAATAAATTCAGGAGGAAATATATGCCATTTAGATTTAAAATAAAATGGTTTTCCTTAGAAAGCATGGATGTAGCAATTGATCTTGGAACTACAAATACTTTAATTTATGCTTTAGGAGAAGGTATAGTTCTTGAAGAAGATTCTATGGTAGCTCTTGAGAGCAAAACCGGAAAGTTAATTACCGCAGGGAAAGAAGTTAAGGAAATGCTGGGGCGAACCCCTGGTGATATTACAATTATTAAACCGATGGAAGATGGTGTGATTGCAGATTTTAAGGTAGTTGAAGAAATGTTAAGATATTTTGTAGAAAAGGCTCAGAAGAAAAGACTTTTCCTAAGACCCCGTGTAGTCGTTGCTGTACCTTCGGGAATAACTCCGGTTGAGAAAAGGGCAGTAATTAATTCTGTAGAAGAATCTGGGGCAAGAGAAGTATATTTGGTTTCCGAGCCAATTGCAGCAGCCCTGGGGGTTGGGCTACCTGTGAGAGAACCTGCCGGTAATATGATAATTGATATAGGTGGGGGGACCACTGAGATTGCTGTTATAGCTATGAGTGGAATTGTAAATAAAGTTTCAATAAAAATTGCTGGTAATGAACTGGATGAGGCAATACAGATTTATATGTATGATAAGTATAATTTAGCAATAGGAAAAGTTACCGCAGAGAATATAAAGAAGAGAATTGGCTCTGCTCATCCTTCTATTAAAAATGAGGAAATGGAGGTGAGAGGACGGGATTTGATTGCAGGAATACCAACAAAAGTAATTATGGATTCTGAGGAGGTAAGGGAATCAATGATGGAAACTCTGGGGCTCATAAAGAATGCAATTAAAAAGGCTTTAAGTGAGACTCCACCTGAGCTTGCTTCTGACATTTTAGAAAAGGGATTAACCCTTACTGGAGGTGGAGCTTTACTCAGAGGTACAGATCAAATGATATGTGGAGCTACTGGTATTAGTGTCATGTTGTCAGAAGATCCCTTAAGATGTGTTGTTAAAGGCGCAGGAATGATATTAGAAAATATGGAGGATTATAGAGAACTTTTAATGGATTCTAAATAAAATTGAAAAGAAATTTAATATTTACCTATATAATCCTTTTGCTCATTTCTCTCTTTCTTTTAATAATTGATTCTAAATTAAAAACACCTTTAAATAATCGATTATACAACCTTTTTTCAATGAATATAAGAACAGTGGTTAACCGATGGGTAGAATATAAAAATTATAAAGAGAAGGATAGACATCTTTTAGAAGAGATAGCAAGATTATCATACGAGAGTCAGAGATACCAATCACTAAAGAAAGAAAACGAACAATTACGGAAGATATTAGAATTCGAGACAAAATTTCCTAAAGAAATAATACCTGCAGAAATTCTGAATAGAGTTCCAGAGATGGTTAATATTTCCTATATGATATCAAAAGGTCATTTAAAAGGAATTGAAGTAGGAGATCCTGTTATAGGTTTTTATGGTGTATTTGGTAAAGTATTAAAAGTTGAGAGTGAAAGTGCTATTGTTCAAACATTAATGAACTATAATGTAGCCCTTTCTGCAATGGACCAGAGAAGTACGGTTTCTGGAATACTCAAATGGGATATGAAATTTTATCTTGAAGGTATCCCTCTTTATGCAGATATAGAGTATGGAGATACAATTGTTACCTCAGGTAGAGGTTCTATTTTCCCAGAGGGTCTTAGAATCGGAAAAGTAGTTAAAATTTCTAAAGATGAATCTGCTTACTCAATAATAATTGAAGTTGAACCATTTGAGAATTTCAACAATCCCGATGTGGTTTTTCTGATTAAGCAATGAGAATATTTATCACGATTTTACTTTCACTCATTGCTCTTTCTCTAAGGGTGTATTTTTCGGATATATTATCTATAGGAAGTTTTTCTTTTAATCCAATAATCCTCCTTTTATATTTTATAACACTCTACTGGAATGGATTTTATGGACTATACTTAAGTTTTATACTCGGGATAATATATGGAAGTTTTTTTTCTGTTAATGCAGGTTTTTATTCTCTAATTTTTTCTTCACTTTCTTTTGGTGTCATTATAATCCGCGAGAAAATTTATAGGTATGAATACCGTTCTTTGATTATCCTTTTTATTGTAACTTTTTTAGCAGGACTTTTTGAATTATTAACTTATAATCTAAAGGCAAGATGGTTTTTCTTAAGTTTATGTACCCATGTGCTTCCGGAATCTATCTTCACAACAGTAGTCGGGTTTGGTATTCTATATATAATTAAGAGAATAAGATGAAATCACCACTTAAATTATTAATCCCAATTATCCTCTTTATCCTTATAGGAAGATTATTCCAATTGCAGGTTTTAAAGACAGATTACTATAAATTATTATCAGAAAAAGATAGGTTAAGGAGGGAGGTTATATCAGCGCCACGTGGGAAAATATTTTCCAGAGAGGGAAATATTCTTGCAGAATCTCGTCCATCTTATTCCCTAATGATAGATCCATATCAGGTTGATTCAACTGAGATTTCAAGGTTATCTAGAGTTCTTGGTATGAAAGAAGAAGCTATATATAAAAAAGTTAAACCTCATTTTAGAATATCCTGTATAAGAAGAGTATCTTTTGAAGAGGTTTCCAGGATAATTGAAGAACAAGAATTATTTCCTTCAATCAGAGTTATTACTGAGCCTGTTCGTTATTATCCCTATGATTCTATTTTGTCTCACCTATTAGGTTATACAGGAGAGATAAGCGATGAGGAATTGAAGAGTTATAAAGTGATTTATCGAAAAGGTGATATAGTTGGTAAGAAAGGAGTAGAGAAGAGTTTTGAACATTATCTACGTGGGAAGAAGGGAGTTACCTTTGTTGAAGTAGATGTAAGAGGAAGAGTTGTAAGAAGGTTTGATGGTTCCAAAGCAAGACTCTCTGAGAGGGGGAATGATATATATCTTACAATATCAAAGAATCTTACCCTTTATGCAGATTCTTTACTTAATAATTTTCCCTGTGCTGCCTCGGTGGCAATGGATCCTCGAACAGGTGAAATCCTCCTTTATTATTCGAAACCAGGCTATCCAACAAACAAGATGACAGCAGGAATCCCGGTGTGTGAGTGGGACAGTTTAAGATGTAGAGAAGATGCTCCTTTATGGGACCGAATAATAAGCGGCGAGTATCCGCCAGGCTCTATATTTAAAATTTCAACAGCAATAATAGCACTGGAGAATAAAGTAATAGATGAATTTAAGGAATTTGAGCCATGTAAGGAGAGTTTGTATATAGGTGACCGTTATTTTGGTTGCTGGAAAAAGCATGAAAAACTAAAGTTAACTGATGCTATTATACAGTCATGCGATATATTTTTCTATCAGGTGGGTATGAGTATGACCCTTGAAGAAATGATTGAATATGCAAGAAATCTCAGATTTGGAGAGAGATGTGGAATAGATCTACCAGGGGAGAGGGAAGGATTCTTGCCATCCCGAGATTGGTATAACGAGAAATATGGTAGAAGAGGATGGGGTAGAGGAGTCCTTGCAAATCTTGCTATAGGTCAGGGAGAGATACTTATTACTCCTATTCAGCTCGTAACATTTTTTTCAAGTATAGCAAACAGTGGGTGGACTTATACCCCTCATATAGTGAGGGAGATAAAAGATAAGAACGGGAATAATGTGAGGATGCCCAATCCCGATAAGATTGCTCTTCCTATTTCCTCTACTACTATTAATATCATCCGTGAGGCTATGGAACGTGTTGTGAATGATAGAAAGGGTACTGCTTATTGGTCTAGATTAAAAGATATAAAAGTTGCCGGTAAAACAGGGACAGCAGAGAATCCGCAGGGTGAGGATCATTCACTATTTGTAGGTTTTGCACCCTTTGAACAACCCAAGATAGTTGTTTTTACAGTAGTTGAAAATTCGGGGCATGGAAGCGCATATGCTGCCCCAATAACTACCAAGATAATAAAAAGATATCTTGAAAATGAGAAAAGTCGTTCAGAAGGATTCGAAGTTTCAATTCAGGATTATGGATTAGAAGAGAATAGTAAGATAAGCAGGGATTAAGGATTAGGAGAGTTTATAAAGAAGTCCGAGGTCCGAAGTCCGATGTCCAAAGTCCAATATCTAAAGGGATTAGGACTTAGAGGTTAGTGCAAAGTGCCGAGTACCAAGGACTGAGTTTGTTGGGTTTATCGGGTTTATTGAGTTTTTATAATTTAGTAGTTTCCCTTGACCCCTTGACCCCTCGAAACCTTGAAACCTTTAAAATTATTCTTTACGAACTTTGCGAGATGCTAAAATTAAGGAAGGTAGGGGAGTCAAAAAATTCCTTGACAATGGATTGTTTCAGTATATTTTAGTTCAAAGCCAGGAGGTAGGATGCCAGAAGCGCTTATAAAGGAGATAAAGGAAGCAGAAAAAAAAGCATCAGAAATAATAAAAAAAGCGAGTAAACAATCAAGGAAAATAATTGATGAGGCTAAAAAGAAGGCTAAAATCATTATATGCAAGGCAGAAGAAGAGGTAATTAAAATTATCAAGAAGAAGAAGGAAGAAGGATTAAAAGAAGCAGAAAAGAAAAAGAAAGTATTAGAAAAAGATATGACATTAGAAATAAATAAGATTAATAAACAGGTTAAAAAGAAGTTAGATAAAGCTGCAAAGCTTGTTTTAAATAGGATTCTTAGTAAAGATAAATAAATGGGACTTGCTAAACTCAAGAAAGCAACTTTTCTATTATACGAAGATGACCGAGAGGAATTCCTGAAAGAACTTCAGGATATCGAAATTTTTCATATATCTGATTGTTGTTCTTCACCGCTTGCAAGTGAATATCCAGAATTAGTTCCTGAAAGGGAATCGGTTGATTCCGAGGCAGAGGAGGTATTTCAAGAACTCCAGAGAATTATTGAAATTCTTAAACCCCGTTCTAATGGTAAAGGACTTCTTGGACAGTTTATTGATTTAAAGATGGGACTGTCTCCAAAACAGTATCGCGCCATTATTAAGGGTTTTGACAGGAAAGAGATAAAAAAGATTTGGAATTCTGAAGAACGGCGCTATCATCTTATGAATAGACTTACAGAACTTAAAGAAAAGAAAGAATTCTATGAAGAATGGATGAAAATCGATATACCTATCTCTGAATTTAGTTCTCTAGAAAATGTATTGGTGAAAGTTTATAAAATAAAAGCAAAAAAGGAAGTAATAGAAGAGAGTATTGAAGATATCCCAGTAGATTATTCCGTCATTTTTGAAAGCACTTTATATACAGGAGTCCTTTTCATAATTTATAAAGGGTTTGAAAAGGAATTTGAAGAGGCATTGGGGGGTTTTGATTTAGAGCTGATAGATTTTCGTGCGGAGGAAAAATCTCCAAAAGAAGTAATTCTGGAGTGCAAAAGGGAAATAAAAGAGATTGAAAGAGAAGCATCAGAAATATCAAAGTGGATAGGGAAGAAAAGTGCTAAATTTGATAAGTTCCTCGTCTACTATGACTATTTTAATTCCAGGATAAAACGGACAGATGCACTCAATAGAGCATTACGCTCAAGAGAGGTTTATTTTATAGAGGGATGGGTTGATGAAGAAGATAAAGCTCTTATAGAGGACCTCGCATCTTCTCACCCCGGTGTTGACCTTAAATGGAGTAAAGTGAGAAAAGATGAACATCCACCGGTAAAACTTAAAAACAATAAACTTGCAGAGCCTTACGAGGCTCTAACTGGACTCTACGCTTACCCTAAATCAAATGAAATAGATCCTTCTCCATATGTGGGTTTATTCTTCGGGCTATTCTTTGCTTTCTGCCTGACGGATGCTGTGTATGGACTTATCCTGACAATTATTGGATTTCTATTAATGCGAAGACTTCCTGAAGGAAAAAAATATCTATGGATATTTGTGGTGGGAGGTATTTTCACTATTTTTGCGGGAGCAATAACAGGAGGCTGGCTTGGAGATATTGACCGTATTTTCCCATCGCTTTACAATTTCAGGCATCGTTTTATGCTGCTTGATCCCTTTGAAAACCCTATTAATTTTCTCTATCTCTCTTTAGGATTCGGTGTGATTCAAATTGGAACAGGTCTTGCAATTTCAATAAAGGAAAAATTAAGGAAGAAAGAGTTCCTCGATGCGGTTGCCAATGAAGTATCATGGATACTCTTCTTTTTATTCCTTGTTATAAGCTTTGCCACAAAGGTTAAGATGTTTACGTATCTTATATTTCTTCCACTGCTTACCATTCTTCTTTTCTCCTGGAGGAGCAACTCATGGATAAAGCAGATTGCCAAGGGCGCTTTCACATTATTCAGAGGGTTGATTGGTTTTCTTGGCAATATCTTATCTTATAGCAGAATAATGGCTTTAGGACTTGTGACAGCAGGGCTTGCCATGTCAGTTAATGTCTTAACTGTGCTAATTAAAGATATGTTCCCTATTATCGGGCCAGTCCTGGCAACATTGGTGTTCATTGTAGGACATGTATTCTCGCTTGCTATAAATACGTTGAGTGGATTTGTTCATACAATGAGACTACAATTTGCTGAGTTCTTCTCATACTTCTATGAAGGTGGAGGAGAGAAGTTCGAGCCACTTGGATTTGCTGGAAAATATACCAGAATAGAGAGATAAAAAAGGAGGTATAAGTGACTGGTTTTTGGATTGCAATGTTTGGTGTTGGAGTTGCTGCAGGGCTTGCTGGAATTGGATCATCTATTGGTGTTGGAATCCCTTCCCGAGCAGCAGCAGGTGTTTTATCGGAACAACCAGATAGATTTGGAAGGATGTTCATTCTTGTAGTGCTTCCTTCAACTCAAGGGTTTTATGGGTTTATTGCTGCTATGTTTATGATGATGAAAATCGGCATGTTTGGAGGGAGTGTAAACTTTGATATGAGTATATTCCAGGGAATTCAATTCCTGATGGCTGCTCTTCCTGTTGGAGTTCTCGGTCTTGTTTCCGGTATTCATCAGGGACTTGTTTGCACCTCTGGAGTCGAACTTGCAGCAAAGCAACCCGAGGCTACTATGAGGGTAGTCATTTTTGCAGTTATGGTAGAAACTTATGCTATTCTTGGATTTGTTACAAGTTTCCTAATGGTTAACTCACTTGGATAGAATTTATGGGTAAGGTTTCAAAAAAGATCTTAACGGAAGCAGAAGAGAAAAAGAAGAAAACGATTCAAGATGCTGAAAAACAAGCAAAGGAGATTTTAGAAGAGGCTGCTAAGAAAGCAACTGGGATAAAAAATATTGGGAAAGAGAAAGCAGAAGTGGTGAAAAAAAGAGAACTCGAAAGAAATCTATCTATATTTAGAATGTCGTTAAAGATTGAAAGACTGAGGGTTAAGAACGAAATTATTGATGAATTGAAGAAATTTATAGAAGGGAAGATAAAAAAACTCGATTGGGCATCAGAGTATAAACCATTTATTGAGAAGTTAATACTGGAAATGTCCGAGAACAAGGATGAGGAGATCATAGTTGGACAATTACATAATGAAAATGTCAAATCTTTGATTAAAACTCTGAATAAGAAGAAAGGTAATTTTAAGATTAACAATAAGAAGGCTGATTTTGAGGCTGGTATTGTTCTCGAAAAGGGAAATAAGAGAATGAATGCTTCTTTACCTGTGTTATTGGAAGAATCAATGGATGAACTAAAAGAGGATATAGTTAAACTTTTATTTTGAAGTGGATAAGTTTGAAAAAATAAGGATTCTTGATACAAGATATTCATATCAACTTGGGGTAATCCGCGCAAAAGAGACAAGACTTTTTGATATGAAGAGATTTGAGCAGTTTATCTCATCAAGAGATGCAAATGAACTGGTCTCTGCACTTCACGATACTGATTACGGTCCGTATTTTCGCGTAACAACTAGTCCTCTTCAGTATGAAGAAGCATTACTTAATGCCCGAATCGATTTATATAAGGAGATAGAAAGTTATATATATAATCCTGATCTTATGAAGGTCTTACGTGGACGGTTTGACTTTTACAATCTCACTGTTCTGCTAAAGGGTAAAATAGCAGAGAAGGATTTTACTTCCTATTATTCACCTTTAGGCACCCTTCCTATCCATGAACTTGAAGGCATCTTTAAAGAGGAAAGTTACCATAAGTTGCCAATTTATTTGAATGAAGCCGTCAAAGCAGGTATAGAGGCATACTTTACACACCATCACAATATACAACTATTAAATTTTTGCATTGATTCAGAAATGGCGAATTTTCTCACTTTTTATTCTGAAAATGACTTTCTTACCAGTTATTATAAAAGATGGGTTGATATAACCAATATAAAAACTATACTCCGCCTATTTTTCCTCAAACGTTATCAAGAATTTGCACGGTATGCTTTACTTCCAGGAGGGTTCATCTCGAAAGAAGAGATATTGAGGAAGAAGTTAGAAGGAGTTGAGAACCTTTCCGATCTATATCATAGGACTGTTTATTCTATCCTTTTAGAGAATATAGAATCATTCTCTCTCATTGAACAGGATGCAGAAGTATTATTACTTTCGTATTTAAGAAGTGTTGCCTACGAATCTATAGGAGTTGAACCAGTCATTTCATATCTCTTTATGAAGGAAAACGAGATCAGAAGTCTTAGATTAATATTCATAGGGAAGATTAACGAAGTTGAAGATAGTATTATAAAGGAGAAACTCATTTTATGAAAGTTGCATTTGTAGGTTCTCATGACTTAGTATTTCCTTTCAAATCACTTGGGGTGGATATAATATCAGTGGAAGATAAGAATATTGAAGAAATTAAGAGAGAAATAGAGGAATCTAACTATGCAGTGGTATTTGTTTTTGAAGATATTTTTAAGAGACTGGAAGAATCTACAGATATAACTCGTCGTCCTGATATAAATATCGTTCCAATACCAGGAATCAAAGGGAGCAAAGGTTATGGAAGGAAAAGGATTGCAGAAATGTTAAAGAAAGCGGTTGGTTTGGAGATAGGAGGGCTTGAATGAAGAATGGCAGAATAATAAGGGTGTCAGGTCCACTTATAGAAGCTTGTGAGATGAAAGGTGCAAGGATGTTTGATGTTGTAAAAGTGGGAGAAGAACACCTTCTTGGTGAGATTATAGGTTTAGATCGGGATAAGGCATCCATTCAGGTTTATGAAGAAACAGAAGGAATAGGTGTAGGAGAACCGGTATATCTAACCGGAGAACCACTATCGGTGACTCTTGGCCCAGGTCTTATTGAATCGATATATGATGGGATTCAACGTCCACTTAAGATTATCCAAGAAGAAGTGGGAGATTTCATAACTAGAGGTGTATCTGCGAATGCCCTTGACCCTGAAAAAAAATGGGAGTTTATTCCTGAGAAAAAGAAAGGAGACAGAATTAGCGGAGGAGACATACTTGGTAGGGTTAAAGAGACTGTCCTTGTAGAACACAGGGTAATGGTTCCGCCTGGTGTAGAAGGTGTCTTAAAGGAGATTAAAAAGGGTAAATATACTATTAAGGATACTATTGCAGTTATAAAGAGTAAAAATGGGAAGGAAGAAAAAATCCAGATGGAGCAGAGATGGCCAGTAAGAAAGCCAAGACCTATAAAGAGAAGACTACCTCCAACAGAGCCTCTCTTCACAGGACAGAGGATTATTGATACATTCTTCCCTATAGCAAGGGGAGGAACGGCTTGTATACCTGGTCCATTTGGTTCTGGGAAAACAGTAATGCAGCATCAACTTGCGAAATGGACTGAAGCCGAAATTGTCGTTTATATCGGATGTGGTGAAAGAGGGAATGAGATGACCGATGTTCTTAATGAATTCCCACGCCTTAAAGATCCCAAATCTGGTGAACCTCTGATGAAGAGAATAGTTCTTTTAGCAAATACTTCAAATATGCCTGTAGCTGCAAGGGAAGCTTCTATATATACTGGAATAACAATTGCAGAATATTTCAGGGATATGGGATATTCAATTGCATTAATGGCAGATTCTACATCCAGATGGGCAGAAGCCCTTAGAGAGATATCTGGAAGATTGGAAGAGATGCCTGGTGAGGAAGGTTATCCTGCTTATCTTGGTAGTAATGTTGCGCAATTCTACGAAAGAGCTGGAAAAGTTGAATGTATAGGAGAACCTGATAGAGAGGGAGCTATCAGTGTAATTGGAGCTGTATCTCCTCCAGGGGGAGACCTCTCAGATCCTGTGGTTCAAAATACACTTCGAGTGGTAAAGGTATTCTGGAGTCTAAAAGCAGAGCTTGCTTATGCAAGACATTTCCCTGCAATTGATTGGCTCACTTCATATTCCCTTTATCTTGATAATATAAGAGACTATTTTGATAGGGAGATAGCAGAGGATTTCATAAAACTGGAACAAGAAGCAATGCGATTATTAGAAGAAGAGGCTGAACTTCAAGAGATGGTCAGGTTAGTCGGGATTGATGCAATATCCTCTAAGGAGCGTCGTATTCTATTGGTTTCCAGGATGCTCCGGGAGGATTACCTGCATCAAAATGCTATGCATGAAATTGATACATATACATCAATGAAGAAACAATATTTAATGCTCAAAAATATTATTAACTTTTATCACGAAGCAGAAGAAATCGATGCGGATATCAAAAGCTTAGAGAATCTTGATATACTTACGGATATAGCAAGAATGAAATATGTTGAGGAAGAAAAGAAAGAAAAACTTGTGGAGCTCTATGAAGCGATAAGTAAAGCAATTAGTGGCGTGACTGCAAAGAGAGAGGAGGAACAATGAAGGTTGAATATAAAGCTGTGTCTGATATTGCTGGCCCTCTTCTTTTTGTAGAAGGTGTTTCTGGTGTAAAGTACGGAGAGCTCTGCTCAATTATTCTTCCAGATGGAGAAGTAAGGACTGGAAAGGTGCTGGAAGTTCATCAAGATAAAGCAATGATACAGGTGTTTGAAGGGACAAGAGGAATTGATATTCCAGAATCAACAATTGTGTTTCACGGAAAAACTATAGAACTTCCTCTTTCTCCTGATATTCTGGGAAGGGTATTTGATGGTTTGGGGAAAACCATCGATGGAAAGCCACCAATTTTACCGGATAAAAGAGCAGATATAAATGGTTCCCCAATAAATCCTTATGCACGCGAATATCCCGATGAATTTATACAGACAGGAATTTCAACTATAGATGGTCTCAATCCGCTCGTCCGTGGGCAAAAGCTACCTTTCTTCTCAGGTTCCGGTCTTCCACATAATAGGTTAGCTGCACAGGTTGCAAGACAGGCAAGAGTCCTTGGCACCGAAGAAGAGTTTTCTGTTGTGTTTGCCGCTATGGGAATAACATTTGAGGAGGCTGAATTTTTTCATAGCGACTTTGAAAGAACCGGTGCACTCGAGAGAGTTGTAATGTTCTTGAACCTTGCTAATGATCCAACAATTGAACGCCTGTCCACTCCAAGGGCTGCTTTAACCGCAGCTGAATATCTAGCATTTGACCTCGAGATGCATGTCCTTGTAATACTAACGGATATGACAAATTATTGTGAGGCACTTAGAGAGATATCAGCTGCAAGGAAAGAGGTTCCAGGCAGAAGAGGATATCCTGGGTACCTGTATACCGACCTTGCTTCCGTATATGAAAGAGCTGGAAGGATTAAAAACAGAAAGGGTTCTATAACACTTATGCCAGTGCTTTCAATGCCAGAAGATGATAAAACTCATCCAATTCCAGATTTAACTGGATATATCACAGAGGGTCAGATTATATTCTCTCGCTCACTTGAAAGAAAGGGTGTTTCTCCACCCATAGATGTACTTCCATCTTTATCCCGACTCAAGGATAAAGGTATTGGAGAGGGGAAAACCAGAGAGGATCATGCAGACCTTTATAACCAGTTATATGCTGTATATTCTAAAGGTAAAGAGGCAGCTGAACTTGCAGTAATACTGGGAGAGGCAGCTCTTACAGATATAGATAAGATATATCTAAAGTTCGTGGATGCTTTTGAAGAAGAATATGTTAGTCAGGGGGAATACGAAAATAGAAGTATTGAAGAAACTCTTGAATTAGGGTGGAAGCTCCTTTCAATGCTCCCAAAAAGGGAATTAAAGAGAGTCAGAGATGAATTCATTGATAAATACTACTCCAGATATCGTAAGGAAGCTTCCGGAGAAGGTGGAGATTTAAAGAACCCAATCGCATCCGATAGACTAGAAAAAAAAGAAACTAAAAAGAAAGAGCGATAAATTCGATTGCTAATCAGGAGAAAATCTTTCATATTTAATCAAAGGGATACTTCAATATGGATGTGAATGCCACACGAATGGAACTCCTCAAACTGAGAAAGAGGGTTAATATTGCTGTGAGGGGACACAAGCTCCTGAAACAGAAACAGGACGAACTACTCAGGGTGATCCAGGAGATTATTAAGAAATTATCCGATCTACGTGAGGAAATCGAAGAAGATTTAATAAAAGTCCTGAAACATTTCTTTCTCGCTCGTGCATACCAGGATAAAAAATCATTTGAATCATCTTTTCTACTTCTCGATACAGATATAGAGTTATCTGTCGGTTGGAAAAAGATTATGAATGTTCCATTACCAGAGTATGAAAAAACTATGGAAGGCGAATTAATCACATATGGTTTTGCGAACACTTCTCCAACCCTGGATGAAGCTTTAAAGGACCTTATGGAGATCTTCGACCGTTTACTTAACCTGGCAGAAATGGAAAAAAGTATAGCACTCCTTGCAGAAGAAATGAATAAAACAAGACGAAGGGTTAATGCCCTTGAGTATATCCTAATACCAGAATTAAAAGATGCGGTTCGTTATATTCATATGAAATTAGCTGAGAGAGAACGGGAAACTATCTCTCGTTTAATGAGGATAAAGGATATTATTAGGGGCTGAGGGTTCAAGGTGTTTTGAAATGACCGAAGACCGAGGACCGGAGCCCGAGTGTATATTAGTTCGTGGGTGAATGAGGTGTGCTACGAATAGCTAAGACCGAAGACCTAATACCTAAGATTCTGTTTTATCTGCGTCTATCTGCGGTTACTTAAAGGAATTAAGGATTAAGAAATAAGTGAAAAAATTAAATTTTATCTGTATTTATCTGTGTAAATCAGTGTTTAATAAATCAAAGGATTCAAGGGGTCGAGGGTTTAAGTGAAAAATTTTGTATAACAAAAAAGATAAGGAAATCGTAAGCATGTTTAAAGCGTTGGAGAACTAATGCTTCTTCTACTTATTATTACTGCGGTTACCTTAACTGATATCAGAGTAAGTCCATTTAGTGATACAACGGTTAAGTTTACTTTCCTTTATCCTGAAATTCCTGGTCATATTGAAATTGAGATGCAAATAATTGAACTAACCAATAAGGAGAGGACAAAACGAAACCTCCCACCGCTATCAACTGATCCTCATCTCGTTATTGCCTCAAGGCAACACTCTTACGAGATGATAAGAAATGGATATTTTTCCCATATTTCACCTATTTATTATAACAGGACTTCTGCAATCAGGATATATAATTCGGGATTAGTGCAATACAAAACTGGAGAAAATATAGCGCAAAATACAGGGACCCTGGTTTCTATAATCATAGGAGAGAATCCAGATTCTCTTGCTAAAATTATTGTCCATAATTGGATGAAAAGTGCACATCATAGGGATAATATATTGGATCCTGGATATACTAATATTGGTGTTGGAGCAATATATAAGGATACTATTTTAAAAGTAACTCAGAATTTTATTGCTAAACCAGTTGGAATTGATAGTATAATAGTTAGTAAAATGAATAATAAGTATCTTATGGATTTATATTTAGAGGTTTATACATCGGGGATATCTGTATTTAAAGATGCTAGTATAATAGAGAAGGATTCTCTTGAGTTTCATTATAAAAGGATAAGAATTCCGCTTGTAATGAATTCAGGGAGTCATAAGATTGAGCTATGTAAAGATGGTAATGGAATATACAGATGTATGGCAAGAATCTATATACAGACTAATAATCCCTTGAATAGTCTGTTTCAGCCATTAACAGAGTTCAATGAATAAATTA
>SOIB01000045.1 GCA_004377355.1 Candidatus Stahliibacteriota bacterium
CCATTGTGAAGTGTGTGGGGGTCTTATTCGACCGGACGTGGTCTGGTTTGGAGAAGCCCTGTCAAGAGAAGTACTTGAAACCGCCTGGCAGTGGTGTGAAAACTGCGATATCTGTATGGTAATAGGAACATCGGCTATGGTACAACCAGCGGCTTCCATACCATTAATTTCGCGAGAGAAGGGAGCGTTTGTGATTGAAATCAATAAAAACAGTACAGTAATTTCCTCTTATGTAGATGAAAGTATCATTGGAGATGTCTCAACTGTTCTTCCTCTACTATGCAAAATTAGAACATAAGTTATAAAAATGAAATCCCTTAGGAAAGCAGAAGAAGCAAAGGAAAAATACAAAAAAATATTGGAGAGTCTCCAGGATCCCGAGTTAGTCAAAGACAGAGAAAAACTAATAGAACTCTCCAGAGAAAAAAAATCATTAGAGACAATAATTAACGTTTATGAAGAATACAATAAAATAGACCAAAAGATTGAAGAAGATAAAACACTGATAACTGAAACAAATGATCAGGAACTCATTTCTCTTGCTAAAGATGAAATTCAGAATTTAGAGAAGAAAAAGGAAATACTTATTAAAGAAATAGAGCGCGCTATGATCACTGAAGACCCAGACGCTAATAAAAATGCTGTCCTTGAGATCCGTGCTGGAACAGGAGGGGAAGAGGCAGCATTATTTGCTGCTGATCTATTGCGTATGTACAGTCGTTATAGCGAACAACAGGGCTGGAAATTTGAAATGGCTGATCACAATAGAACTGACAGAAACGGGTATAAAGAAGCAATTATATTAATATCCGGGAAGAATGTATATGGAAAATTAAGATATGAAAGTGGTGTCCATCGAGTTCAGAGGGTTCCAGAAACTGAATCAGGAGGAAGGATACATACTTCAGCAGTATCAGTTGCAATCTTTCCCGAAAGGGAGGAAGTGGAAATAGAGATAAACCCCGATGACGTAAGAATTGATTTCTACTCTGCGTCAGGTCCTGGAGGACAACATGTAAATAAATCTTCTACTGCTGTAAGATTAGAGCATATTCCAAGTGGTATAATAGTTACCTGTCAGGATGAACGTTCACAACATCAAAATAGGATTAAAGGCATGAAAATCCTCCGTTCTCGTCTATATGAGATGGAAAAATTGAGAAAGGAAAAGGAAATAAAATCTGCAAGAAAAAAAATAATTGGTACAGGAGATAGGAGTGAAAAGATCAGGACATATAATTTCCCACAAAACAGAATTACCGACCACCGTATAAATTACACTAAATATAATCTGGATTCTGTAATAAATGGAAACCTCGATGATTTGATTGACTCACTAAAAGGGGCAGAACAGGAGGAATTATCTCTTGAGATTGATTGAAGCCCTCGATTATGCAACCGAGGAACTAAATAACTGTTGTGAATCACCTGAATTTGAAGCAACTGTTTTACTTGAAGAAGTTTCCGGTAAATCAAAAGAAGAAATTTTAATAAAAAATGAAATTCTTTTGAAAGGAGTTTTTAAAAATTTCGAAAAATTGATTACAAGACGAACTAATGGAGAGCCATTACAGTATATAATAGGAAAAATTAATTTTCTTGGAATAGATATCTTTGTAAATCAAAAATCATTTATACCTCGAGTAGAAACTGAATTTATGACCGGTTATGCAATAATGGAAGCTAAGTTATTCAAAAATCCTAGGATTCTTGAAATTGGGACAGGTTCAGGTGCAATTGCAGTTTCTTTAGCTCTAAATCTTCCAGATTCTTTAATATTTGCAACAGATATTTCTATTGAAACATTAGGGATATGCAAAAAAAATATTGCTTATCATCAGTTAAAAAATCAAATCCTTACCCTCTGTGCAGATTCTATTAAACCTATTAGATTGATAAATCAATTTGATATTATTATATCAAATCCCCCATATATTCCTGAAGAGGAATTACAATATCTACCGGAGTTAGTAAAAAGAGAACCACGAATAGCTATTGATGGAGGTAGGAATGGTGTCTTCATCATCAACCAAATATTAAGGTTGTCACCACTTCTATTAAAGAAAAATGGAATTCTGTATATTGAGTTGGCTAAAGTGAATATTCCATATCTGGATATACCAGAAGATCTGAACTTTGAAGTATTGGATGACCATCTTGGTAAAAAGAGAATTTTCAGAGGAGTAAAGAAATGAAAGTCGTTATCTTTTATACCCCTAAAAAGAAATATATTAAGGAAGTCCTAGAAAAAATAAATGAATCTGCAAAGAAGAATAAATTATCAGTCTCTCTGTATAACGGTGATAAAAAAAGTCTTCAAGATATTGATATTGCAATAGCTACAGGAGGTGATGGAACTTTCCTGTATACTGCGTCACTCGTTCACTCCCTTGGTATTCCTATAATGGGAATCAATCTGGGTGGCCTTGGATTCCTTACTGATGTAAGAAAAGAAGAGATTGAAGAAGTATTTAAAGATATAGCCAGGAATAATTATGATATAGAGGAAAGAATGATGCTCCATATATCTTTCAGAAATAAAGAAGATTACGCACTCAATGATGTAGTTATATCAATGGCCGAAGGTAGAATGATTGAAATTGAGATATCCATCAATGGGGATTTCATTACTGACCTCGGAGGAGATGGACTGATTGTTAGCACTCCAACAGGCTCAACAGCATACTCTCTTGCATCAGGTGGGCCGATATTAACCCCACAAACTTCTGGAATAGTGATAACTCCAATTTGTCCGCATACTCTAACCTTTAGACCCCTGGTTGTGGATAGCAAGTCTACAATAAGTATACTCACCAGAGATAATTGTTTGGTTATTTGTGATGGTCAAAGAAAAGAAAAACTTACCTCAGATGAAAGAATACATATTAAAAAAAGTGACCATTCACTTAAAATAATAAAAATGAGCCACAAGAATTATTTTCAAATACTCAGAGACAAACTTCATTGGGGCAATAGATGATAAAAGAGATGCGAATCAGGAATTATGCTTTATTGAATGAGGTTGAAATAACATTCGAAAATGGTTTTAATGTACTTACTGGTTCAACAGGGACTGGAAAATCCATTCTCATAAACGCGCTATCACTTCTCTTAGGGGAAAAGGGAGATGTTAGCACTATAAGGAAAGAAGAGGATAAAGCTATAGTTGAAGGAATTTTCACAAGAACTGGAAGGCTAGATGAAATACTTGAATCCTATGGGATACCAGTAGATAATGAACTGATAATAAGGAGGACTGTAAATAGAAAAGGTGGTGGTGGAGTCTATATTAACGGTTCAATTGTGAATTTAAGAATATTGCGTGAAATAAGCAATTTACTTTTTGACATACACGGACAACATGAACATCAATTGCTCCTTAACGATGAAACACATATTGATTTTTTAGACGCCTATGGAAAACTACTTTTTCTTAGAGAAGATGTGGAGAATCTATATAATAAATTGAAAAATTTAAAGAAAACACTAAATAAAAAAATTAAAGAAAAAGAAGAAATAGAGCAGAAAAAGGAATTATATGAATACCAGAAGAGGGAACTAGAGCCAGTAACCCTCATCCCTTCCGAATATGAAGGATTAAAAGAAGAAAAGAAAGTACTGGACAATTTTGAAGAAATCTCACGAATTGTTGAAGAGACAACTCTTAAGATGGATGAATCTGAGAATTCAATACTTGGATTACTCTCAGAAATAAGTGAAGAATTGAAGAGGGCTAGTAACTTCGATAAGAAACTCTCTTCAATATTTAAAAGAATAACTGAATCTAACCTTGTCCTCCAAGATACTCTTCTTGACCTCAACAGATATCGAGATTCTCTGGATTATGACAAAGAGAGATTGAGTGAACTTGAAGAAATAGTAGATAAAGTAGAACATCTAAAGAAGAAATACGGATGTAATTATCCTGAATTGTTAGAACTTAAAAAAGACTTGGAGAATAAAATATTTAATATTGATTATCTATCCAAAGATATAGAAAATTTAAGGGAGGATATAAATATAGAAGAAAAAAGTCTTGAAGAATTAGCCAAATCCCTGTCACAAAAAAGGATTGAGATATCAAATCAATTTGAAAAAAAAGTTGAGGAAGAATTAAAAGATTTAGGATTTGAAAAAGCACATTTTAAAGTGGAAATAACGAATAAAAATGACATAGATGAAAAAGGAAAAGACCAAGTACGTTTTCTATTCGAGCCAAACATAGGAGAGGGATGGAATCCACTTTCGAAAATTGCTTCTGGTGGTGAAATATCACGAGTAATGTTAGCGCTGAAATCTATCCTTTCAGACGTAGATAAAGTAGAGGGCTTGGTTTTTGATGAGATAGACTCAGGTATTGGAGGAAGTCTTGGTAAGAAGCTTGGTGAAAAGATGAAGAACATTGGTCAAAAACTTCAGGTCCTATGTGTAACTCATCTTCCAAATCTCGCTTCAGAGGCAAATTTCCACATAAAGGTAGATAAAGTAACAAAAGGTGAAAGAACAATAACAAATGTTTATTCTGTTAAAGGAGATAAAAGGGTTAAAGAAATAGCACGAATGCTATCAGGTGATAGTTTATCAGAGACTGCGATAAAACACGCAAAGGAA
>SOIB01000051.1 GCA_004377355.1 Candidatus Stahliibacteriota bacterium
CCCTATAGACGTAGGACTTCGGACCTCGGACTTTATATAAAAACTCTATAAACTCTACAAACCAAATAAACTCAGCACTGCGAACACCGAACTCAGAACCCTCAACACCTTTAATTGGACACAGATAAGTCGCTTCGCTCCATTGCAGAATGCAAAGATGGCACCGGAGTATGCCAATAGAGCCTACGTTTTCAAAATAGGCGAAATCGCAATGGAGGATACTGGTAATAATTTACTTCAAAACGACGAGGTCAGAAAGTCATTCTTAGGAGAAACGTAAGGATTTAATAACATTACACCGCCTTGCTATTACCACCTCACCAAACTCCAAATTACCCATTTATGTCCGTAACATATTTGGGTAATTTAGCCATTAAAATTAAAGTATCTAAATCTAGTAATAGCGCTAAAGTATTTTTGTAATTATCTTTAAAGCTTTTACTTTTATAATTCTTATCACTCAATCATTATCTAATTACCCATTTATGTCCGTAACATATTTGGGTAATTTGACTTTTTGGGAAAGTGTGTTATAATGAATTTGTGGATATTATTGAGAAAATTAAGAATAAAAAGGTAAAGGGTTATTTAACGACACTTACCAGAATAATTTTCGAAGGAGCAATTTATCACATTACACAGCGTGCTCCTGGCAGAGAACTTGTTTTTGTAGAAGATAGTGACTATTTAAAGTATCTTTATATTTTGAAAAAGACTACTAAAAAATTCAATTTAGATCTTTATTGTTTTGTCCTAATGCCCAATCACCTCCATCTTTTACTAAAAATAAATAAGAAGAATCTTTCCGAAGCAATGAAATATCTCTTTCAAACATATGCACTTTATTTTAATAATAAATATAATCGTAAGGGACATGTTTTTTGTGGAAGATATAGAGCGAGCCTTTGTAATGATGATAATTACCTTTTGGCAGCGTCTCTCTATATCCATCTAAATCCATATAAGGCAAGATTAATTCAACAATATGATGATTATAGATGGAGTTCACTATCTTTATATGCTAAGAGATCTAAGAAAACATTTGTAAAGTTTAAGGAAGTTTTATTAATGCTAAACACTGATATTAAAAAAGCTAGACAAAATTATAATAAAATGTTAGAAACCTCTGCAGATATTGCAGGGGGGAATCGAATAGATGCAAAATCGATGAGTATTTTTGTAGATAAGGTGAGAAGGACTACAAAGAGGTTTTTTATAAAGCGTTCAGAATTGGATGAATTAATAGATAAGTTCCATGACAAAAAAAGGATTGTTAATCTTAAAGAAAAAAAGGCACGAAAATATCTTGTCCAACAGTTGCAGGCAAGTGGATATTCAAGAAATGAGATAACTGATTTATTATCCATTACTAGAAAGACTCTCTATAATATATTAAACTCAGGATAATTTTTCAAATTACCCATTTATGTCCGTAACATATTTGGGTAATTTGACAGTATATATATATTAACTAACCAAAGATTGAAGATGGGGGGGGAGAACCGATCAACTGATTAACTGACCAGCCAACCAACTCATTTACCCATTCTTGACAACCGAGTAAATTTCAATATACTATCAGTGGATTTTAAGAAGAAGTTTAAATAGATTTTTGGAAGGATTAGGTATTAATGAGTTTATTAAAAATAACCGAAATATTTAAAAAACTAACAAATCTAAATCTACACAAAAACTCATCTAATCAAATTAACATAAATCTATAACTTATTCGGATATATTACAAAGATGGAAAGGTATATGAACTTAAATTCTGATACAAACAAGTTAGATGAATTTTTTAAATCATCTACGAAAGAAGTTAGAGAAGGAATGAGAAAGAGGAGAATATGAAAGCCTTGATAATAGCTGCTGGTGATGGCGGCAGATTAGGCAATTTAACTGAACATAAACCCAAACCACTAATTCAACTGTTGGGTTTATCCTTGATTGAAAGAGTGATATTAACTGCAAAACAAGCAGGAATTAACGAATTTGTGATAACTGTTGGTTATCTATGTGACAAAGTAAAAGCGAAATTAAGAGACGGAAATAGATATGGAGTAAAGATAAACTACATCGAAAATAGTGAGTGGATGAAAGGGAATGGATTTTCTGTTTTACGAGCAAAAGAATTACTAAATGGAAACTTTATCCTATTGATGGCGGACCATATTTTCGATAGTCGCATTCTAAAAGAACTTGTTGATTGTGATGTAAGAAGTTCTGTTATTTTGGCAGTTGATAGAAGGAAACCTATACAAGGGGATACAAAAGTTCTAGAAAAGAAGGGAAGGATTGTTGATATAGGCAAGGATATAGAAGAATCGGACTGTATAGATACTGGGATTTTCTTGTGCTCGCCAAAGATATTTTCGTATATCGAGGACTCAGTGAAAGAAGGTAAGAAGGAACTTGCAGATGGTATTGCTAAGGCTGCAGGGAGCGGAGATGCTGAGATATTTGATATTGGAAAGGTTAAAAGTTATGTTTCAGGTATGAGGAAAGATATTAGGCCCTGGTGGATAGATATTGATACAGAAGAGGATTTAAGAAAAGCGAAAAAGATGATACTTGAAAACGCAAGCAAAAATCCATCTGATGCCCTTGCTTATTATATTCATAAACCAATAGAAAATAAATTGGTATCTTTTGTTTCTAATTTTAATATTACACCCAATCAATTAACCATCACAGTGAATATATTCGCCTACATAGTGACTGCTTTGTTCTTTTTTGGTTATTTATTACCTGCCTCAATATTAACTTTTGCTGTTGGAATTGCTGATGGATTAGATGGTAAATTAGCGAGGGTGAAATTAAAGACTAGCAAACTTGGTTCATTGGAACATTCCTTCGATCTTTTATTTGAATTTTCATGGTTTATAGCTTTATCCTGGTTTCTCTTTAGTTCTACACAGAGCGCCACTCCATTAATCCTCTGTATATTCATAATTCTTTTTATAGCCTTCTACAGGCACGTATATGACCAATTTAGAAGGGCAACGGGGAGAAGTTTAGATGACGCTGGGAATTTTGAAAGACTTTTCAGAAGAGTAGCGGGTAGAAGAAACCTATATAATATTCCAATCCTTGTGTTTATTCTACTGGGAGTTCCTTTATATTCATTGATTTTTATCTTATTTCATTCTGGTATAACAGCAATTGTGTATGCTGCAAGGGCTATGAAACATTTGCATGCAATAGATAAAAGGAAAGGATAAAAGTTCCCACCTCACCTAAATTACACATTTATATCCGTGATATATTTGTGTAATTTGAGGAGTTAAAAGGAGTATGGGTTAATCCCAGAAAGATAGCTTCACATTCAACCACAATAAAAGTCAACTCTTGTCCTCAATAAACCCAATAAATTAATCGGGGTGTACTCTCACAAATAATTTAGAAGAATCCTTGACAAATCAAAATAAATTATATTTTATATTCAACATAAAAGAATTGCTCAATTTAGGAATAAATAAAAAGTTAAGATTATGATAGAAGCGAGGAATCTAACGAAAAAATTCGAAAAGTTATTAGCAGTTGATTCAATCGATCTCTCATTTAGAAAAGGTGAAATATAAGTTTGGTTTTAAATATTACTTTTTGATGGATAAACAAATTTACTTTTTCTAAAACAATGATTCATATCTTATTTATATTGAGGATATTAGGGAATTATTTTATCAAAAATACTCATTGGTTTGGACATCTTTTGATGATTGATTTGCTGTTTCTTTTAGGATGTATAAACTATGTTGTCAGAGAATGAAGAAGAGCTCCACAGACTCAGGAGGATAGATGCCTCGAATCGGTACTAACCAGAATGTCTTTCATAAAGAGAACCGTGGTGGCTTTCCTCTTTTTGAGGAAATGATCGAGGGTATTGCAGAGCTCGGTCTTGACCTGTTCAAGGTCTGTCCTGAGTACCTGGAGCAGACACCGGATGTGCTGACACCCCAGGTACGGCGTGATGCGCGCTTGAGAGCAGAAAGGTTGGGAGTTAAGCTTATCGTACATGCCTCTTTTTCGTCCGTAAACATAACGTTCATAAATGAACACATTCGAGCCGGGGCTTTGCAACAACTGAAGCGCGAGATTGAACTAGCCCATGAACTCGAAAGCGACGTAATCACGATCCACCCAGGCAAGCCATCGGTCCACGCTTCCTGGTACCCGGAGTCGAATTACTGGGACGCTATGATTGTTGCTTATAAGGAACTCATTGCGTTTGCCACTCCCTTGGGCGTGCGCATTTGTGCAGAGAACGTAAGCACAGTGGGCACTGAGGAGCAGCTTACTCGGTTGTTTACCGACGTCAACTCACCGCATTTTGGGTTGACTTTCGATTTCGGTCACCACAATCTAATTTACAACGAGTACGCACTTTCTGAAAGAAGTAAGGTGGCAAAATCCATTATCCGGCGGTTCTCCGAGAAAATACGGGTGCTGCACTTTCACGATAACATGGGCGTCCAAGATGAACACAACGCCATTGGTGTGGGGCAGATCGAATACGATGTCCTTATACCCGAGGTGTTGAGGAGTGGCGTAGATGCATATTGGAGCATGGAAGTGGATGAGCGGGAACATGTCCGGATTTCAAAAGCCGCG
>SOIB01000098.1 GCA_004377355.1 Candidatus Stahliibacteriota bacterium
CCAAATAACATCTCACTAAATAATACAGGAGGAGACCTTTCATTAAGGAAAGCGCTCTCGGAAGTTTCACCCAGTGGAATAGAAGTAATACTTGCATCCGTTTCTATTTCACCGGGCAAGCGGGCAGAAATCGAGGTATTGGGCGTTATGTTGGATTTTTGATTATAAATGAAGCGAGGGATTCCTGTTCATGGAAGCGTCTCGGAGGACGAATGGCCATGGTCCGTGAGAATTCATTCTCACGGGAAGGAGTCCGAGAGCCGAGCGGTAATTTCCACGGTGGGGAAATTAACCGCGTCTTCATTGAACAGGATTCCCGAGTACAAACGCCGGTGAAATTGACCATGGCTTTATCTAATGAAGGGTTGACGACACCTTGAAACCCTGAACCCTTATAATTTTACTATTCAACTATTTAACTATTTCTTTGAATATCTTTGCGTGCTTTGCAAGAGGAAATTGTAGTTAAAAAAAAGGAGCCGGCTCTGCAATTGTAGGCTGATCACAAAAGGAGGTGTGTCAGGGTAATATAAATGATCATACCACAGATAGTGGCATGAAAATAAAAACTAAAAAATTTCCTACAATCAAAGCAGAAACCGGCATCATTTTTATGATTCTATTTCAATAGCTTCTTCTGTGCAGACTGCTACACAGGTCATGCATTCAATGCAGGAAGGCATGTCAAACCTTAGAACTAAATCTGATTCACCTTTAGAATCAACTTCACCATAATATTTATCTAAAACATCTTTATTTTCTACTTCACCATCAACTGGTTTACACCATCTCCCATTTCCACTCTTCTCCAGAATGTCTACAGGGCAAACTTCCGCACATTCTGCAAGTCCTGTACACTTAGTATAATCATAAATTACAATGGGCATCATAACCTCCTTTTCGCGTAAATTTCAATAATAGCACTTGTTTCGGACTCTAACATTTACCATTATTGTATAATATACTTATATTAAAATTCCCCTTTATGTCAAGAGTATAAATCACTTTTCTGAGAGACAATTAGAAGTCAGAGTGAAGTGACTACCAAAGGGTGCCTAAATAATTAGTTGTTAACTGTTTCTCTTTTGTTTCTTTTCTGGTGTAGTCGGGAAGAATCATAGGGGCTACTCTATCTCTGGGAATATTTAGCTTTTCCAGTTCCTTTATATAGCTCTTTACATGATTTAATGTTGGCTTGCCCAAAGAAACTCCCTGGATATACTCTGTTGCAGTAGTACCAGCCCTACGTCCAAATACTAACACATCGAGCAATGAATTTCCCATAAGGCGGTTCCGCCCATGTACCCCACCACTGACTTCTCCGGCTATAAATAAACCAGGAATAGCTGTTCTGCAATCAGAGGCTATTTCCAGACCGCCATTCTGATAATGCAGGGTAGGGTAAACTAGAATTGGAGTTTCTGCCATATTGATGTCAAATCTCATATTTTGTCTATACATGGCAGGGAAATTTTTCTCTAGAAATCCCTTTCCATGTTTAAGCTCAACAATAGGAGTATCCAACCAGACCCCCTTCATACCTGTAGGTGTTTCTATTCCATTTCCACTTTCAACTTCTCGAATAAGTGCTGCAGCTTCAATATCTCTTGGTTCTAGTGGATAAACGAATTGTTCCCCATGAGCATTAACAGGCTCTGCGCCAGTACCTCTTACCTTCTCTGTTACAAGTTGTCCTATAATCTGCTCTGGATAGGCTGCACCTGTTGGGTGATACTGAACAGTGTCCATAAAGAGTAATTTTAATCCTGCTCTATATCCCATTACCAAGCCATCAGCTGTCGCGCCGTAATGATTTGTTGTAGGGAAATTCTGTATATGGAGTCTGCCAAATCCACCTGTGGCAATAATTACAGCTTTTGAACGCATAACAAGGTATTCCTCTGTTTCAAGATTGAATAGGATTGCACCAGCTGCCCTACCCTCCTCATCAAGCATTAATTCAACAGCAGGAGAAAACTCTACAATCTCTATTGATTCAGAGTTATTCTTAACCTCATCACGAAGTGTTTTCATTATCTCCCCTCCTGTATAATCTCTGGCTGAATGCATTCTCTTCCTGGAAGTTCCTCCACCATGTATGGTGATCATGGTGCCATCTTCTTCTTTGTCAAACATTACACCAAGCTCCTCTAACCATGCTATTATCCCTGGTGCATCCATTACTAATGCTTTAACTAATTCTGGGTTATTGTCAAAATGCCCACCACCAATAATATCGAGATAATGAATTGCTGGATTATCATTATCTTTATCAGCAGCCTGGATTCCACCCTGGGCCATTATTGTGTTTGCGTCACCTATCCTTAACTTAGTAACAAGAGTTACATGTGCTCCATTCATAGATGCAAGGAGTGCTGCTGATGCGCCTGCTCCTCCTCCTCCAATAATCAGTACATCTGTCTCCATATCCACTTTTGATAGGTCAATTAAATCCGGATTAATCCTTGGATATGCCTCAAGTAGATCAGCAAGTTCCTGGACAACTTTTGACCCTTTAGAAGGACCGACATGGATTTCTCTCGTGTTTCCCTCTTTATAGTCAGGATGATATTTATTAAGTAGTTCCTCCCCTTTTTCTAAACTTATTGCTGGATATTGCTTTTCACACCTATCTTTTCTTGTTTCTTCTACTTTTCTGATTGACTCCCACATTTTTTCAGTATATCCACCCACTAAAGCCATCCTAATCCTCCTCTCTATCTCTACTTGTGTATTTTTCTTTCAATTCTTCCTTAGATATCGACATCAGCTCACGAACCTCATTTTCCCACATTCCTTTATCCAATTCTTCTATTCGCTTTTTTGTATGTTCTGCCCTTGGAACTAAATATTTACCATATAAGCGGCGTGCTAAGATTGCAACATTGTATTGAGCTATCTCTGCAGGGCATCTCATTGCGCAGAGTCCGCACATGATACAGTCGAAAGAGAGGTCTGCCGCTCTTGCTAAATCCTCTCTAACAATCGCCTGAATATAGTCCATAACCTTTATATCCTGAGGGCAGGCTTTGGTGCATGCGTTACAACTTACACACTTAAAGTTCTCAGGATATAACTCCTGGAATACACCTACTACAGGTTTTAATTTATTGATATCATATATAGCCATCTGTGCGGGAACAAATGGCAGTTGTGCAAGGAACATGCCATCTTCTACTTTTGTCTGACATGCAAGATCAGCTTTCAGTTTATAATCATCTTTAAAACGATATACCGTGGCGCAGGCTCCGCAGAACCCTTCTCTGCATCCCGCCCCTCTTTTTATCTTATAACCTGCATATTCCATTGCCGTTAGAATTGTTAGGTTACCAGGAACTTTGTATTCCTTTCCCATTATATAAATTCTTACCATCGCATCATCCATTTGTCGGAACCTCCTTTTCTATCAAATCCCCTTTTGATGAGAATTCGAGGGGACCTAATTCTCTTATTTCCTCAATGAAATCATCCATTAACTCCACATAACGTTTCCCTTCACTTGCAGAGATCCATTCCAGCCTTACTCTTTTGGGTTCGATACCAAAATCTTTTAGGATACGATGCAATATCATTATTCTCTTCTGAGTTTTATAATTCCCGTTCATATAATGACAATCTCCTGGATGACACCCTCCGACAAAAACACCATCTGCGCCTTCTCTAAAAATCTCAAATATCTGTTCCATATTTAATCGAGATGAACACATCAGGCGAATATTAGTGGTGTTTGGTTTGTGTTTCAATCTTGATGTTCCTGCGAGATCGGCTCCTGCATAGGTGCACCATTTGCATATAAAACACACAATCCTTGGTTCAAAATCATTCATTTAACTATCCTTATTCTCGCTTTCTTTTAAAATTGAGGTTGCCATACTTGATATTTGTTTATCAGTCAGATTCCTCTGACTAGATGCTCCAGAAGGACAGGCTGCGACACATGAACCACAGGATTCACATAGTGCCTCATTTACAATTGCAATACCTTTCTCCTCATCAAATTCACGTGCCTTATAAGGACACACAGAAATACAAATTCTACAGGCACTACAGAGTTCTTCATCCACAGTCGCTATAGTTGGCTCCAGCTGGAGATATTCTCCTGAGAAGAGGCTTACAACCTTTGATGCGGTACCAGATGCCTGGGATACAACATCTGGTATATCCTTTGGTCCCTGAGCACAACCAGCAAGATAGTATCCCGCTGTGATACTCTCAAGAGGTCTCAGTTTTGGATGGGCTTCCTTTAGGAATCCATTCTCCCCTACCTGTATCTTAAGGGTATTTGCAAGAGCCTTAGTTCCAGGAGTGGGGACCATAGCCATAGCAAGCACAACGAGATCAGCATCTATTTCCACTGTTTTGTTTGCAATTGTATCAACACCTACAACTTTAACCTTACCGTTATCTCGGTATAGTTTTGAAACCTTTCCACGAATATAAATAACACCATCTTCTTTTTGAGCTCTCTCTACAAATTCTTCATATCCCTTGCCACCTGACCTTATATCTATATAGAATATGTAGGGTTGCCCATCGTGAACATGATGTTTGTAAAGCATCGCCTGGTTTGTTGAGTACATACAACATATTCT
>SOIB01000106.1 GCA_004377355.1 Candidatus Stahliibacteriota bacterium
CATGCAGCCACACAGGATGCCTCTTTGCAGTGTTTGCAGTGGAGAGGCATATCCACAGTTATATCAAAATTTGCACGAGTGAGATTATACTTAACATTATGACTCTCATAGCATGCAATATCACATGCATGACAGCTTATACATCTATCTATATCCAGGACTATCCTTGTCTCTGTAAATCCATTCATTGTTCCAACCTCGCTTTCACAGCGCCTGGAGAAAGAATGCGGTCACTATCCACTTCTAATGGGAATAACTTCATGCATTCAGTATAATGTGTAGGTACTATTACAACACCCTCTGGAATTTCATATGGAGATTCACCAAGATTACCAACAGAAAGTAGAGAAGAAGAATAATGTGTTACAATTTTAATTTTTTTACCAAATCCCATTTCTTTATATTGTGAAGGATTAAGGAAAAGGTATGGACCACCTCTTTCCTTATTCCAATTTGTCATCCTGGTTAGCTCACCACTACCATGATGGTAGGGTAATCCCACCCCAATAAGAGTAAATGGGTACTCCTCATCTACCTCTGAGATCGGAACAGATACTTTTCCTATAGATTTTCTTTCTATTGGTTCAACCTTGCCTGCGTGAGCCTTTGCCTCTTGACCTGTAATACCCTTTATGAGTTTACTGATCAATACACCGTCACTAATTGCGCCTGGAACAGGAGAAAGTGATTTCCCAAGAGTCACAATCTCTTCCTCAAGTGATATTATTGAGCCCTGCTTTTCAACTGACAAAGTAGAAGGGAAGAGATAACCAGTAAAATCATCTTTCCTCAATATCGTGCTGGAAAGGACAAAACTGAGGTTCTTTTTAAAATCATCAAATCCAGGGATAAATTCTGTGGGCAATCCTCCAAATGATATTAATCCTTCTATCTCCTTGTTTTTGATACCTTTTATAATTTTTTCGTTATTGAATCCTCCTATAATCCTTCCAATCCCTAAAGAGTTCTGTGCTACAGGTATCACTGCAAAGTGATTATCCGTTACAGAAGCAATTTCTTCAAGCAGAGAAACAATTAAAAGAGGATTCTTAAAATGACCGTAAATGTTAGAAAACAGAATCCACCCATTTTTACTCTTATTAAGAGTTGCCGCAATCTCTTCTATTGAACTATAGGGAACGTCAATCCTTGTCTTTTCTAATTCAATTTTCCTTTTATTATTATTAATGTAATCTAAAAGAATAGAGAGGAAATATGCAGTATAACCAGGTTTTATAATATAACTCTCTGCAAATGGACTAATCCTTCCTCCTATTATATCAAGATAAAGAAGGCTATTGCCTCTTTCTCTGTTTCTTGCATCAATTATTAACTTCGAGAGAGTTGGAGAATGTGAGAAAATATCCCCTACAGTAAATATTGTATCAGAGGATGAAATTTCATTAAAGGAGAAATCATTCTTTATAGATAGAAGAGCTTCATCTTCAAAAGGAAAAAGTCCTATAAGTTCAGTATTTAATTTTTCTGCCAGTTCCTTTGCAAGATAGGCTTCCTCGAGAGTATGGTTACCTCCTATAAGTATTACAACCTCATTTCTCTTCTCTGCTATCTTCTTAAGTTTTGTTGAACACTCCTTTATTGCGTTATCTAACTCTTCTACCTTTCCATTAACCATAACCTTTCTCAGGCGATAAGGAGATGTAATGAGTTCAATTACAAAATTACCTCTGGGACATAATCCCCTATCACTTTTCACATCAACATATAGCTGGAAGAGGTTTTCCCTCCCAAATAGAGCACTGTTGGGATTTCCTCTCTTTATAATGATATCATCCTGCACCGAGCAGAATGGACATTTTGTTCTGTACTCTTCACTCGAAGACATTGGGATAATCCTTTATATCTTCATAACACATATCCGGTCCATCCTTACAGAGATAATATGGACCTATATTACATCTCGCACACTTTCCAATTCCACAACTCATCCTCCTGTTCATGGATAGATATATCTGATTAGCCTTAAAACCCACATCCATCAACTTAAGGGTTACAAATTTTAACATAACCTCGGGACCACAGGAAACCACGTAAGAGTTTTTTATATCAACATCTATTCTTTCTTTCTCTAAAAGACAGGTTACAAGACCAACTGTCCCATCCCAGTCCGGATGAGGATTATCAATGGTCAGATTGAGGGAGGTATTTGGCTTTTTTGTCCACTCATCAAATTCGTCTCTAAAACATAGGTCATGTGGTGTCTTTGCTCCATAACAGATTGAAATTTTCTTAAAATCATCAATACGATCGAATAATGCATAAATAAGGGAACGAAGGGGAGCAAGACCTACACCTCCACCAACAATGAGTATCTCCTTGCCAGCAAACCTCTCCATGGGATAACCCTTACCAAAAGGACCACGTAACCCCAGTCTATCTCCAACCTTTATTTCGTTATGGAGTGCATCGGTAACCCTGCCTGTTTGGAGTACTGTAATTTCCATCTCCCTTACCTCACCGGGGCAGGAAGATGGTGTAAAAGGTGCCTCACCAATTCCGGGTACGGTAAGTTGCATAAACTGACCGGCTTTATATGTTAAGGGTTCATCCAATTCAAAATGGAAGGTTTTTATAGTTGGGGTATCTTCTTTTATATCCGTTACTACTGTTCCTCTTGGATAATAAATATTATCCATTATTTCACAACCTTACCTATCTTTACAGAAGCCAATACTTCCCTCATATCTATATCACCAAGACAGTTATCAATGCATCTGCCACAACCTGTGCATTTATATTTTCCATAGCGCTCATAGAATCTGAAAAATTTATGGTAATATCTATTTTTAAATCGCTCCATCATTGGGAATCTTGGATTCATACCTCCTGCCATCTGAGAGAATCCTTTATATTGACAGGAATCCCAGACCATAAATCTTTTTGACTTCTCACCTTTTTTATCAAACCTATCGAATAAAGTAAAGCAATAGCAAACAGGACAAACATTTGTACATGCCCCACAAGAAACACAGGTACTCCCAGGTTCCCAACCCTCATCTCTATAATAGCCTTCACTAACTAACTTCGAAAGATCCGAAAATGCTTTCAAGAATTTCGAATTCTGTTTTTCCAAATCTTTTAATACCTTCTCCCTTCTTTTATCTCTTTCCTCGATTCCTTTTTTCCTAGCTCCAGGAAGTGAGAGTTCTTCCAATATTTCTTCACCTAAAGGAGATCCTGACTCCAAAAGATAACCATCCGAAACTTCGGAAATATTAAGATCAAATCCTGATGTTGCATAAGGAGTATTTCCAAGTAAATTACAGAAACAACTATCACCTATTCTACTGCAATCAGAACTTACAATCACAATAGACTCCCTGTTTTTCTTATAGAACGGGTCCATAAACTCAGGATCCTCTAGAAATACTGCATCAAGCATGGAAAAAGCGACTAAGTCACAGCTTTTTAGACCTAAAAGGACTGTTTTTTTTGCATTTAATTCTACATCAATCCATTTTTTATCAGGATATTCTGCAACTTTAAAGTTTAAGGGAAGTAGGAATGATTTGAAGATATCATATGCTCTTAATCCAGGAACTCGATAATCCATGATATATTCTTCATCAAGTTCCTCAATTCTTATTGTTCTGATATTTTCCAGGTTAGAAGGCAAATCTCTTTCTCTAGTCCAGAATACCTTTCCAGTTTCTCTTAAAATCTCAATGAGCTCAGTTAATTCGTCTTTAGGCAAAAAATATATATCCATATATGCTTTATCCGTTACTTTCTTTGTTACTTTCTATCATGGGTTTATAATTTTCCCTGTATATATAGAAAAAATATATCTTGTCAAGTCCCTTTTTGGGATTTTTCTGGAGATATCAATGCACATAATTGACAATCTTAAAGAGATATACACACTAAAAGGCACATAAGGCAGTCTTCTCTTTATTGAAAATGTAGAAGAGGATCGAAGACAATAGTTAGGGTTTTGGATTTAGGGTTTAGGGAATGGGATAAGAATTATTTAAGTTAAAATCCTAATCCCCAAATCCTATCCCCTAAAATAAACCCTTGAACCCTTAAAATTAAATCATTCAAATTTATATAATATTGAAACACGATGACTCATAGGGAGTTCAGGGTGAATATTTGCAGCATAATCGATAGATACGGGTAATTTCACAAGACCTACACCTGCGGTCAATTGAGTATTTATAAAGCCACTGCGAAAACTAAGCCATTTATTTATTGCAATTTCAAGGCCAAGATTATGATTAAATCCATAATCATCGCCTAAGACATCAAACTCCATAAGAACATCAAATGATGCGATTTTCCTTTTTATTCCTATCCCTAATAAATAAGATGGTGCAATATGCTCTGTTCTCCCTTCCCAGAAAATTGGAGATGTGGTGAAATCCCTTATTAAAGCTCCAATTGAATATGACCCCCTGTTTAAGATAATACCAATATCGCTACCAGCTCCATAAGCAGATTCATCGCCAATCTTCTTATATATAAATTTAAGACTTGCTCCTAGGTAAAAGTCTCCAAAGCCTCTGGCATAAGAACCAATTAAAGCTCCTTCGCGAGAAGAAAAATATGTTATTTTACCTTCATCCAGCTCCTCACCCTCATCAAGCACTCCATCTCCATCCAAGTCTATTAATGCATCCCTTGTATCATGTATATCACCAATTGAATGGAGAATGAAATTTAATCCAAGACCAAAACCATCCCCTTTTAGATTTATTCCACCGGAAATCAAATTGGCAAGATCCCCAAAAAGTTTTGAACCAGTAAAATAAGAGCTTGGTGCTAATACCAATAAAGATGCGGGGTTCTTATACGGTGTAATTGGATATACAAGGCCTGTAGCTCCTCTTCCCCAACTTCCTGCATCTACCCCTACATTTAGAAACTCACCCTCAAAAAGAGCGAAGAGAATTAATAGCATCACTAACCTTTTTTCTCTTCTATTTCCTTCTGAACCTTCTCGGAAATATCCTCCGGGATTCTTTCATAGAACGCAAATTCCGAGGTATATGTTCCCGTTCCCTGAGTTATTGAGCGAAGTTGACTGGAATATTTAAACATTTCGCGTTCCGGCACATAAGCGTTAATAACCTGGTATTTCCCCTCGGTACCCATACCCAGTATTTTACCTCTTCTCGAATTGAGATCACCCATCACATCCCCTGTATACTCATCAGGAATTATCACTTTTACCTTAAGGATGGGTTCAAGGATGTATGGTGTTGCCTTATTAAGGGCGTCTTTTAAAGCGAGAGAGCCTGCTCTCTGGAATGCATTATCCGAGGAATCAACAGGATGGTATGAACCATCATAAACTGTTATTTTTAGGTCAATTACTGGATATCTTGCTAAAAATCCCTCATTCGCAGCATCCCTCACTCCTGTTTCAACTGAGGGAATAAATTTTGCAGGGATACGTCCCCCTTTTATCTTGTTTGCAAATTCAACACCTTTCCCTCTTTCAAGTGGCTCCACTTTGAGGTAAACCTCTCCGTACTGCCCTCTACCACCTGTTTGTTTCTTAAATTTTGACCAACCTTCTGCATTCTTCTGAATAGTTTCCCTGTAATGAATTCTCGGTTGTTCTTCGGTAACTGTTGCACCAAATTGCTCCTCTAACAATGTTTTCATAAGCTGCATATGTTGCTCTCCCATTGATTCAACAATTAGTTGCTTGGCTTCAGGATCAAAGTATGACTTGAGTGTTGGATCTCCCTTCTGTAGCTTTGAAAGTCCTTTTGAGACCTTATCTTCATCTTTCTCGTTAGGAACTTCGATAGCAACCTTCGCTACAGGATTTGGAAATTCGATTGCTTCTATTTTTACAGGATGTGAAGGGTCAGTGAGAGTATCCGAAGTATTGGTATCTTTAAGTTTAACGAGAACACCAATTGAACCAGGCTCCAATTCCGAAACTGTCTCTCTCTCATTTCCAATAAGTTTAAAAATCTGGTTTATTTTTTCCTCAGATTGCGTTGTGTTATTCAAAAGAGATGTCCCTACTCTCAATTTTCCACTCCATACCCTCACAAAATTCAATTCTCCTACATGAGGCTCAAATTTAGTGTTAAATACATATGCAACTGTTGGGCCATCAATACTCTTTACACCAACCGGGAGTTTTGCTTCCTCTGGATTTGGGAAAATCTTAACGAAGTAATTAAGGAGCGTATCAACACCTATTAAAGATACTGCTTCACCTGATATCACAGGGTATATATTTCCCTCTAAAAATCCTCTATGTATACCCTTTGATATATCATCTTGGTTGATTTCCTCTTCCTCAATGAATTTTTCCATTAATTCCATATCTACCTCGGCAAGAGATTCAATTAGATGTCCACGATATTCCTTCACTTTATCTTTCAACGAATCGGGAATATCCATTTCTCCATCTTTTAAATATGCTTTTTGTTCCAAAAGGTCTACAACTCCCTTTATCTCTGTCCCTTCTTTTATGGGAATAGTAAGTGGTATGACTCCATCACCTACCTCACCTTTTAACTCTTCATATATCTTAAAGAAATCGGCATCCTCTTTATCTAACTTATTTATAAAGAATAATTTCGGTATATTTCTCTCAGAGGCAATCTCTAAAACCCTCTCAGTAGTAAATTCTATACCTGAAGCACAATCGAGTACAATCACCACAGAATCTGCAACTTTTAGTGCTGATATCATTTCTCCCTGGAAATCAAGATACCCAGGTGTGTCAATTAAGTCTATCTCTAAATCCTTATATTTAAAAGAAGCTATTGAAAGATTTACAGTAAGTTTTCTTTCTTTTTCATATTTCATATAATCCAGAATAGACGTTCCCTTTTCAGTTCTGCCCAATCGATTCGTAACACCGGCTTTATATAATATTGCCTCTGCCAGTGAGGTTTTTCCAACATTCGCATGTCCTGCTATACAAACATTCTTAGCACTCATTCATGTTCCTCCCCTTTGTCCTGATATAAAAGCTTGTGTAAATCATTTTTATATATAATCCTTGACATCTTTAAAATTTCTTCTCTTTAACAACTTTTATTAGTCCTGATTGCACGAGACTATAAAGTATTTTCGCCACTTCAAAACTATTCGTCTCAAGCTTATCCGCAATCTCCTTTACAGTCTTATTACCATCAATAAAAGAAAGTGTTTTCCATTCCATAGGCTGAAGTTCAATATTCCCTGCATCAGGTTCTTCAATGAAATCCACAACAACATTAATCGAGGGTATAACATCCTTCATTTTCTCCCATTCATCTACCTGTCTTGCAACCTCGAGGATTACATTTTGAACCGGAAGATCTATTGTGATCTTGTCGGTCTCTTCATCAGGAATAAAATTAAAAGTGCCGTCTTTCCAGTTAAATAATACATTTATTGCATCAACACCTTCATGAATACCCATTTCAGCGTGAAGAATATTACCACCTTTAAAATAAATTACACTTACACCCTTATTACTTTTTATATGCAATGCCCCATTCTTCCCACCCATCTGGATGAACTGAAAGACATCATTTAACTCAAAATCCTTAAGGTCACCACTTAATACCATTTATAACTCTTTGAATGCTCCCATCCTAGAGAATTTCTCAATCCTTTTTTCAATCAATTCTGGGGGTGGAATATCCTTTAATTCATTATACGCTTTCATTATTGCCTCTCCAATGAGCCTACTCGCTTCCTCATGATTGCTGTGGGCTCCCCCTGGTGGTTCACTGATAATACCATCAATAATATTCAAATTCTTAAGATCCACAGGTGTCAATTTAAGAGCTCCTGCTGCTTCCTTTTTATATTTCTGATCCCTCCATAGAATAGAAGCACATCCTTCAGGAGATATCACCGAATAGATTGCATATTTTTGCATATAAATTCTATCTCCAATAGCAATGGCAATAGCCCCACCACTTCCACCCTCCCCGGTAATTATAACTATAATTGGGACTGGAATCATTGTTATTTCCTTCATATTTTCTGCAATCGCATGTGCCACCCCTCTCTCCTCAGCCCCAATACCCGGGTATGCACCTGAACTATCTATTAAGGTTACTATTGGAAGTCCGAATTTACCCCCTAATTTCATTACCCTTAATGCCTTTCTGTAACCCTCTGGATGGGCCATTCCAAAATTCCTTTTTATCTTTTCGTCTACCTTCCTACCTCTCTGGTGCCCCACTACAACAAAAGATATGTCTTTCAATCTACCTATGCCTGAAACTAATGCTTTATCATCAGCGAATCTCCTGTCACCATGTAATTCCAGCCAATCTTTAAATAAATATTTTACATAATCAAGTGTATAAGGACGACTCGGATGGCGTGCAAGTTCAACCTTTTCCCAGGGGTTAAGGTTTGAAAATATCTCCTCTTGTACCTTAACCAATCGCTCTTTTAACTTTCCTATCTCTCTTTCAAGTCCTCCACCCTTATCCTCATTATAGGATTTCAATTCTTCAATTTTTCCCTGTAATTCAATAATTGGTTTCTCAAATTCTAAATACTTATCCATTATAATCCAATTGATGCAGTAAATAGGTGGGAATCTCCATATCCATTTCTGTTTGGTGAATATGAGTAATCAATAGAGAACCTTTGCTTTGTAAATCCAAACCCTAAAGAATAGTCCTCAAGAGGATTCTTGAACTTTTTACCCGCTCTAACTTTTAACCATCCTATCCTATACTCTACTCCAACTCCATACTGAAGTACTGTATTTAATGGTTTATTCAGAGAAATACCACCTTTAAAAGAGTTAATATTCGTCTTTAAACCCAAATGCCAGGTGGTTGGAAGACGAACTTCTCCATCTAAATATTTGGGACCTAAATGTAACAAAGCAAAATCCATTCTAAATGCCCCTGTATCAAAAAGATAAAATAGACGACTAATACCTAAGTCAAACGAATAGGTGGAATAGCTTTCACTAAATATCCGCTCATGGAGAAATTTTCCGGAAATACCAATTGATAATTTCCTAAATCTCCTTGCATATGTAACACCAGCTATCAAATTCTCTGCCGAATAACTGCCAACTGGTTCTCCAGGCACATAACCACGTAGTTCCATCTCCCCTGAAAAGAAACCTAGAAGGGTCACTCCAACCGCACCCCCCCACATCGCAGTGCTGTATCCCAAGAAGTCTGCGTTCATACCGCAGGGTAGCCTTCTATGCGTAAAAAGAACCTCTGAATTCCATTTAGAGCCACCATTTAGGCTTATTATCTCCGCTGGATTAAACATTAATGCATGAGTGCCTTCATCCCAGTAATTACCAGCCATTCCACTTGTCATTGCATCCATATCATACTGTAAGATTTCAAAGCCTGTAGGACCATGAATCTCGTTGAATCCACTCCAAAGGTCTCCAATATCATCCATGAAGTCTCCGAATGAGAAAGAAAAAAGAAGTAATAATATCATCTATTATCCCCCAGTTTATAACCTTCCTCAAAAGCCTCTAAATTCTTTGATAGATGTTTCTCTCTTATTAAATCCCTGATTGCTTTCCTCATAGATTCAACATTAATAACTGAATATAAAGCAGATATTAACCCAAGGGATACAACATTAACAGCAATAAGTGAACCAGTTGTATCAAGAGCAATTCTTGTAAGTGGATACAAAGTTAATCTTTTATCATCCCCCTTGAAGTTTTTCACGTAAAAATCATCAGCAAGGATTACTCCACTATTCTTTACAGGTTCACTAAAATCATCATAAGCCCTCTGGGAAAGTACAATAAGCACATCAGGATTCTGAACTTTAACATAGTATATCTCTTCATCAGATATGACAAGCTCCGATTCACTCAATCCTCCCCTTGCTGCAGCTCCATAGAGATGGGTCTCTACGATATTCTTCTTATCGTATATCCCAAATGCTCTGGCAAGTATTGCACCAGCAAGTCTAATACCCTGACCTCCCTGTCCAACCAGCTGTATCTCATGTCTCATCCTGTCTCCTTACATCTTCGACACCCTCTTTTGAGGACTCATCAACCATAGAATGTTTTAACTTTTTGTTCAATTCCAAGTAAAGATCTATTAGGTTTGGTTTGTCTTCGTCTCTGAATATTCCTGTTATCCATTTACCCTTAAGTTCTTCCTTGCTCATATCTTTAGCTTTTTTCATCGGAACGGTGATATCCTGAACCCATCTTAAATTCATCATGGGATCCTCGCCCAGCTTATTCCTTCTACCAAAAGTAATTGGACAAATTGTTATCACATCTATCACAGAAAAACCCTTATGTTTTATTCCATCAGCTATTAACCTATCCAGTTTTGGTATTTCATCAATAGAACTCCTTGCAACAAAAGTTGCACCAGCTCCAAGAGCTAATTCAACAATATCAAATGGTTCTTCTAATTGTCCATATGGAGCAGTACTGGCATACGCCCCATAAGGAGTCGTTGGTGAAACCTGTCCACCTGTCATACCGTATATCCCATTATTATAGACGATTGCTGTGATATCTATGTTCCTACGAGCTGCATGAATAAAATGATTTCCACCAATAGCAGCACAATCTCCATCACCCATCACTGCCAATACATAAAACTCCGGTTTCATTAGTTTTATACCGGTGGCAAAAGGAATCGCTCTGCCATGGGTTGTATGAAGGGTATGAACATCAACATATCCAGGAGTTCTACCTGAACAACCAATGCCTGACACCATAGCCACCTTATCCTTCTCTATATTTAATAGATAAAGAGCACGCAATAAGGATGATAGTATAAGTCCGTGTCCGCATCCAGAGCACCAAAGTGTTGGCAGTTTTTCAAGCCTTAAATATTTTTTTGCTAACTCAGTTTTCATGTATTCTTTCCTTTATAAAATCTTTTATTTCTCGAGGTGGAATTAATCGTCCATCTGCCCTGCCATACCAATCTACTTTGGTATATTTTCCTGCATATCTCTCTACCTCTCCGACAATCTGACCAAAATTCATCTCAACAACAAAAATATGTTTTAACTTTTTAGCATAATTAATAAGTTCCTTATCGCAGAAAGGCCATAGTGTTAATGGACGAAGTAGTCCAATAGGAATCCCTTCCTCTCTTAAGTCTAATGTAACCTGCTTTGCTACTCTCGCCATAGAACCGAGGGCAAAGATTGCATATTCTGCATCTTCTAATAAAAACTCCTCCACATCAACTATTTCATCCCTATTCTTCCGAATCTTATTAAGTTTACGTTCCAACTGTTCACGAACTACTTTCGGATTACTTGAAGGGAAGCCAGTTTTATCATGAGCAAGTCCAGTAATATGATACCTATATCCTTCACCGTATGGTGCAAGTGGGGGGACTAAACCCTTTGATCCATCAAAGGGATAATATTCTTCAGGAGGCACAGATGGAAATTCTCTATCTATGATTTCTACATCATCAGGTATCTCGATTTGTTCCTTCATCTGGCTTATAACTTCGTCTGTCAAGAGTATAACAGGTGTTCTATATTGCTCGGCGAGATTGAAAGCTTTTATTGTGAATTCATATGATTCCTGAATTGAATCTGGAACAAGTGCAATTATCTCCTGGTCACCATGTCTTCCCCATCTTACCTGCATAAGGTCCTGCTGCCCGGGAAATGTTGGAAGTCCGGTTGAAGGACCACCTCTCTGAACATTGACAATTACAACCGGTATCTCTCCCATAATAGCAAACCCAAGATTTTCCTGTTTAAGAGAGAATCCAGGACCACTCGTTGCAGTTAGAGCTTTTTTTCCTGTAAGAGATGCACCAATTATGGCACCCATACTGGCTATCTCATCCTCCATCTGTATAAAGATGCCATCGTATTGGGGTAAAAGCTCTGCCAACCTTTCTGCTATCTCTGAGGATGGTGTTATAGGATAACCTGCAAAGAAGCGACAACCAGCTCTTATTGCAGCTTCAGCAATTGCATGGTTACCGCTTATTAGTTTTCTCTGACCCAACAGGAACTTCCTCCTCTACTTTGTTCACCTCAATTGCAAAATCGGGACATCTGTATTCACAAATATAACAACCAATGCAATCCTCTGGTGATACAACTTTAGCCTTTGCATCTTTTAATTCCAGAACATTCTTTGGACAAAATTCAATGCATAGATTACAACCCTTACACCATTTTTCATTTATTTTTATAATAAACTTATTTTTCACCTAATTCTTCCTTTAAGAATTTTCCAATATCAGAAGGTAACTTTGCAACTAATACACCGGCATCTTCTAGTGCCTTTATCTTTTCTGAAGCTGTTCCACTACCTCCAGATATAATTGCTCCTGCATGTCCCATTCTCTTATCCTTTGGTGCAGTTCTTCCTGCAACAAATGAAAAAACGGGAAGGGGATAGTCAGTCTCCTCTATGTAACGAGCTGCAACCTCCTCATCAGAGCCACCAATCTCACCAATTAAAACCACTGCCTCTGTTTCGTCGTCATCCTTGAATAATTCAAGCATATCTACAAATCGTGTTCCTATAACAGGGTCTCCTCCAATACCTACTGCTGTTGACTCTCCGAATCCTGCTTCCGTAATATATGAAACAATTTCATATGTAAGCGTTCCACTTCGAGAAACTACACCAACCCTACCCTTTTTAAAAACTGTAGTGGGAAGAATTCCTACCTTACATTCTCCTGGTGTTATAATACCGGGGCAATTTGGACCAATTAGACGTGCTCCTTTATCCTTTATAAACCTCATAACAGATATCATATCTTTAACAGGTATCCCTTCGGTAATAGCAACGATAAGTTCGATACCAGCATCCACAGCTTCAAAGATAGCGCTGGTTGCGAATCTTGCTGGAACAAATGAAACAGAAACATTGGCACCTGTTTTTTCTACAGCATCGACAACCGTATTAAACACAGGAACATCTTCAATTACCATTCCACCTTTACCAGGTGTAACTCCGGCTACAATATTTGTCCCATATTCCCTCATAAGGTGAGTATGGAAAGAACCATCCCTGCCTGTAATACCCTGAACAAGTAGACGTGAATCATTTGATACTAATACACCCACTATCCTCCACCCTCACTCAATCGTATTGCAGCTTTAGCACCTTCCTCCATATTTCGAACAAAGTGAATATCCAAACTGGATTCAGATAGAATCCTCTTACCCTCTTCTTCATTTGTCCCGGTTAGCCTGACCACTAAAGGAAGCTCAATCTCCATCTCCCCTACTGCCTCAAGTAGACCTGAAGCTATATCATCACACCTCGTAATCCCTCCAAAAATATTAAACCATATCGCTCTCACTCCTTCATCCATAAGGAGAAAATGGAGTGCATTCTTCACTTTCTGTGGATCAGAGCTTCCTCCAACATCAAGAAAATTCGCAGGCTTCCCACCGAAATGTTTTATTACATCCATTGTGGTCATAGCAAGACCCGCTCCATTCACTACACAACCAATATTACCTTCCATAGATATATAACTCAATCCCTTCTCCTTTGCTTCATGCTCTATCTTTTCTTCTAGAGTAAGGTCTCTCATTTCTTCATAATCTGGATGCCGGAAAAGAGCATTATCATCGAGAACAATCTTTGCATCAATTGCATAGAAATTACTATCAGCTGATAGAACATAAGGGTTAATCTCAGCAAGGGATGCATCAGAATCCAGGTAGGTTTTATAGAGTTTCTGGAGAGTCGACGCTATTTCCCTCACCTCTTTGACATCACTTGAAAGTTTAAAAGCAAGATTCATTGCATGATGCACAAGTAGTCCATATGCTGGATCAACGGTAAAACGATGGATCTTCTCTGGTGTCTTTTTTGCCACCTCTTCAATATCCACTCCACCCTCAGTTGATACCATTATAACAGGACGATTTGTACTCCTGTCTGTTATCACACCGAGGTATAATTCTCTCTGGATATCAATAGCCTTTCCGACGAGAATCTTCTTGACGGTAAGTCCTTTAATATCCATTCCCAGTATCTCTCCCGCAAACTTCTTAACTTCTTCAGGAGTTTTTGCTATCTTAACACCACCTGCCTTACCCCTACCACCCACATGAACCTGAGCCTTTATAACCACAGGTAATCCAATCTCTTCTGATGTGCTAATGGCTTTTTCAATATTAGTCGCAACATCACCTTCTGGAACCAATATCCCGGCCTTTTTGAATATCTGTTTTGCCTGATACTCGTGAATCTTCAATTATTCTCCTTTAATTTTCCCACATAACATATAAGCATACTCTAAAAATGCAAGTGATAGAATATATTGGATGAGTGTAATATTGTTGATAATCAATGTCAAGTAGGAAGCACG
>SOIB01000165.1 GCA_004377355.1 Candidatus Stahliibacteriota bacterium
TTTTCTCTGTGTTTTTTTTGTTTTCCTCTGTGTTCTCTGTGTCTCTGTGGCTAATTTTGGGGTTGGGATTTAGGGATTGGGATTTGGTTGTTTTTAAGGGTCATTGTTGACAAATCAGCCCATTACCTTATTTTAAGAGCGTGAATTTATACCTTATAAAAATAAGAATTAAAAGGGCTTTAATTTCTATCTCCTCTATGAGTAAATTCAATCTTTTTTCCTATTCCCTCGTTATCGGAGTCTTTCTCGTAGGTGGTTTTATCTTCTTCTATAGAATGTTTATTTTCTTATCTCCAATAGAAGTAATAGGCATTATAATCGCAGATAAACTAATAGCTTATTCGTTTTTTATCTTTCTATTACTACTACTTATGAGTAATGGAATAACTGCGCTTTCGACGCTATATTATTCTGAGGAACTTGACTACCTTTATTCAACCCCACTCCTACCTTCCAATATATTTACAGTTAAATTGCTTGAGACGGGATTCTACTCATCCTGGGCAACACTTATAGGTGCAATACCCCTTGTTTTTGCCTATTTAATTTCATTCGGAAAAATACACCCTTCAATGTTTTTAATACTAATCCCTCTACTTGCATTTATATCAATACCAGTTGGTCTCGGTGTATCTACCATAATATTTCTAAAAAAACTAAATCCTCGTTTTACCCTTAAGCAATTATCAGCTATTCTTGTATGTTTTTCGATTTTTCTAATATATATCTATATCCGGACAACCCCTTATAATTTCAATATTCCACAGACACTAAATCTTGAGGCTATAAATCAGTTTATGGATGGATTACGCGTTTCTAACCCTTATTTTCCGAATGAATGGTTCTATAAAAGTGCCTCTGCACTTGCATATAATAATATGGGTTTATACCTTAAAAACACTTCACTACTCCTTTTCGGTGGAATTATTTCTATATCAAGTGCTTTTCTCCTGGCAAATCTCTTTTATCGGATAAGTTGGATGTCTTCTCTATGTCATTCAGAAAGAACCCTCTACGTTAAAAAACCTTTAATTAAAAGACTTCCCCAGTTTTTAAACCTTGTCCAAAAAGACCTAAAGGTCTTCTTAAGAGCACCATTGCAGTGGTCTCAACTTTTAATTATTGGGGTACTCCTCATAATATACACTATATCTCTCCGTAGGACTCCTCTATATGTTCAAGATCCATTCTGGCTTTCTGCTTTTGCACTTATAAACACTGGATTTATTGGATATATCACTGCTACACTTAGCATTCGTTTCGTCTACCCTCAGATAAGCCTTGAAGGAAAAACCTGGTGGCTTTTGCGTTCCTCTCCCCTATCTACAAGGACAATTCTAAAGTCTAAAGGGTGGTTCTTCCTTATTATCAATCTTTTAATTGCAGAAGTAGTAGTAATCTCTTCAAATCTTAAACTTGTGAATTATCCATTTATTGTATTAATATCTGCTATTATAACTGCAATCTTCTCACTTGTTACAGTCGTACTGGCGATTTCCTTAGGAACAATATTTGCGGATTTTAATGAAACAAATCCTGCAAAAATAGCCTCTGGAGCAGGAGGATTGATTACTGCAGTATTAAGCCTTATCTACATTGCTATATCTCTAATACTATTCATTATGCCCATATCCACCTACATTAAAGCCCAATTACAGGGACTATTTGTGGATATTCGTATCCCCTTAATTATCTCCTCATCTCTGTTTTTACTTCTAACTTTTTTTGCTTTGATAATACCTTACAAGATTGCTATAAGAAAGATTAATGAGGTCGAATAGGATTTTCAATCTTTATAGAATACTTATTTCCTCTCTCGGATCTCAGCATTGGTGGCCAGCAGATAGTCCCTTTGAAGTGATCATAGGTGCTATACTCACTCAGAATACAAACTGGAAAAATGTTGAAATATCTATTAACAACTTAAAGAAAGCCAATCTATTATCACCAAACTCAATATTTAATTGTTCAATAAATGATTTAAAATCATATATAAAACCTTCTGGTTTCTATAGAGTTAAATCAGATTATTTAAAGTATTTTGTAAAAGAATTTATAGAACATTACGATGGGGATATGAGCAGATTAATGGAAATCGAATCTTCGAAACTTCGTAATTGGCTTCTTTCAATAAAGGGAATAGGAGAAGAAACTGCTGATTCAATTCTTTTATATGCATTAGATAGGTCTATATTTGTGGTTGACGCCTACACAAAAAGGATATTCCTAAGACATAATCTAATCAATAAGGATGCAGATTACAAAGAAATACAATCTTTAGTTGAAGAAACTCTACCAAATGACCCAAAAATCCTGGGTGAATTTCACGCTCTTCTTGTTAAAGTAGGAAAAAACTTTTGCAAAAAGAAAAATCCCCTATGTAGAGAATGTCCTATTTTTATATTCCCCACATAGGGAATTCTTTAATCTTGACCTATACCCAACCCCGGAGTTTCATTACATCAACAACCCTCTTCACCGCTACAAGGTATGCAGCAAGTCTGTTATGTACTCCCTTTTCTTCCCTCATCTTATGAACTGCATTAAACGCATCAGTCATATGCTCATCCAGTTCTTTATGGACCCTCTCTATAGGCCAGTAATAACCAGTTTCGTTCTGGACCCATTCGAAATAGGAAACTGTTACTCCCCCTGCGTTAGCTAGAAAATCAGGTATTACATAAACGCCTTTCTCTTGAAGTATCAAATCAGCTTCAGGGGTTGTTGGACCATTGGCGAGTTCTACTGAGATTTCAGCCTTTACATTTCCTGCATTATCTTCAGTTAGAACGTTCTCTAAGGCTGCTGGGACTAAGATATCAACTTTAAGTTCCAATAACTCTTCATTGCTGATTTTATCACCTTTTATATTAGTCACTGTACCTGTATCGACTTTCACTTTCAAAGAATCCTTGAAATCAAGTCCATTTCCATTATAGATTCCACCTCGAGAGTCGGATATAGCAACCACCTTTGAGCCGAATAACTCCTCAATCAGCTGATGTGCAAACTGGCCTGCATTTCCGTAACCTTGAATGGCAACAGTAGCTTTGGAGAGGTCTATACCCCTGATCTTTGCAGCTTCACGAAGGGTGTACATACCACCTCTTGCTGTAGCATCTCCTCTACCAAGCGAACCACCAGCAATAACAGGTTTTCCTGTTATCATACCAGGTGTGTTATACCCTGTAATATTGGAGTACTCATCCATCATCCATAACATTATCTGTGGTGTGGTGTAGACATCAGGTGCAGGGATATCTATTTTAGGACTTATAAACTTACCTATTGCACGTATATATCCACGAGCAAGCCTTTCTTTCTCACCTTCGGACATTTCCTTTGGGTTACAAACAATTCCACCCTTACTTCCACCATAAGGAATATCAACAACAGCAGTCTTCCAGGTCATCCATGCTGCGAGTGCTCGCACTGTGTCAATGGTTTCATCAGGATGCCATCGGATACCACCTTTTGTCGGTCCTCGAGCATCATTATACTGGACTCTAAATCCCTTAAAAACTCTGGTGCTCCCATCATCCATCTTAACCGGTATAGTAACATGTAGTTCTCGCATTGGCCATCGTAGCATTTCATGAGTTCCTTTATCAAGCTTTAGATGCTTTGCTGCCTCATCTAACTGAGCCTGTGCTATCTTAAAGGGGTTCAACTCTGCCATTTTACCTCCTTTTTCGTATTAGTAAATAAGAAGAGTTTCCAAAAAACACATAACATTTTATATTAATTTTTTAATTATTGTCAAGCAATTCCCTTATTTGGATATATGGTCCATCATAAATGTATATAACCTGGTATATTCATCGATAATCTGGGATTTGGTGAAAGAACCATGCCCTGCTTTTACCTCCTCATAGTATAATATATCTTTTCCTAGTTTGTTTAATACCCAGGAGAATCTTCTTGGGTCAGATGCAACAACTCTTGGGTCAACTGAGCCTGTAGTAATAAGCATTGGCTTTTTTAAATCCATAGAATAAAAGATTGGAGATAGTTTATGTGTAAGTTCGCTACCTATAGGTCCATACTCTATCTCCCAACCCTTCTGGAATGTTATATCTCCATGGGTATTGGTATAATCTACATCAGCCACTCCAACATCAGATATTGCACATGCAAATTTTTCTGGATATTTAGTAGCGATGTAATTGACTGTATATCCACCATAAGAACCACCCCAGATGGCTATTCTATCCGAACTTGACCATTTTTCATTTACAAGATAGTTTAATGCACTCATTGCGTCTTCTAATGCTTGAAAACGACCTTCTCCGTTATCTGCTCTTTCCCACTCAGGGCCATAACCTGTAGAACCTCTAACATTGGGAAGCATTAAAATTATTCCACGGGATAGAGCAAATGCGATATTTCTCTGAAAGTACGGTCGACTCTGCTCGGGTGGCCCACCATGATAGCTAACTATTGCAGGATTATTTCCATCTTTTTTTGCATTCTCTGGTATATATAAAAGAGATGGAATCATTGTTCCATCTGTTGATGGATAATGAATAACTTGAACTTTTATATTAGAAAAGTCAAAACCAAAGG
>SOIB01000147.1 GCA_004377355.1 Candidatus Stahliibacteriota bacterium
AAAGTCAAATATTATTAACAAATGAAAAAAATTCCTTGACAAATTTTAAAAATTGTTATAATATTATAGAAATTAAGGAGGTGCCTTTTAATTAATTGGGAAAATCTATTTATAAAAATTGATTTCTTAAAAAATCAAAAAGAAGTGGGAGGTGCATATGATCTATTTATTGCTTTATATCATTAGTAGTTTTCCATGGTATCCAATTTCTGAAAGCGAAATTTACGGAAATCTAAAAGAAATGATTTTGAATTCAAAAGAGATTAGTTCCATAGTTATGCGATATGGTGGTGAAGAATATCTGGTGAATGGTTTAATACATTTAGATGGTGATGTTTTTAAAGGGGGAGAGATGGTTTTACTGACGAAGGATTATAAAATTGCCAGAACACCAGAAAACCTCCAACTACTTAATAGAAATATTGAAATGGAAAAGTATAATCGATACACAGCATTGTATAGGGAAGGAAGACTTAAGGATGAATGGATGGAATTAGAGAGAGAATCGGAGTTTAAACTGGGGATTTCCTCCCTTGAAAATCTACCGATTGATAAATTAAGGGAGTTATTTCCTGAAAGAATACGCTCCCCAGAAGAAGAGATGGAAGAGAGGGGATTTGAACTATTAGATATAGAAGAGGAAGGAACGAAAGAGAGAGAAATAGAAGGAGAGACCAAGTATCCAAGAAAACATTATATCAGTTTTATTTTAGTGGAAGAGAATTGGAGAGAAAAATTATTCCCTGTTATACTTCATCTTTCTCCTATTGATGAAAAGATAGAAGAAATGAGGAGTATGGGTGAGTAAGGAGGTTTAAAATGAAAAATTCAATATTTCTTTTTTTTCTCCTACCTTTACTTCTCTTCGCGCATATAAAGGACGAAAGATTATTCAAGACACCTAATATTATTTCTTCTGCTACTATCCTTTTAGATCGATCCGGAAGTATGGATAAGACTACATATTCTACTCATATTATTGTTAGATTAAATGATTATGCTCCATGGGACCACAGAGATAGATTGGTTGGATGGTATGATGATGAGATTCCTACTGATGGACCAGGCACTATGAGTTCCTTTTATGAAGAAAGAGCAGACAGTCTCTGGATTTTGTGGCTTGAATGGGATGATAATAAGGAAAACAGAGTTGATATGAACTGGGTATTAAAGATTAAAAGCAATGGAGTCTGGTATACCTTTGATGGAGGAAATTATTCCTGGGAAGGTTGGGGGTATGAAGAGAGAGCAGATACAATCCTTATAAGTGGTATAGGTGGTGAAGTTGAGGATATTGAAGTTTACGTTGACATTACCACGTATTATGGCCTAGATATTGGGGAAATGCGAGTAAATCTTATACATATCCCGGGTATTATGGTTTCAACACGAATAAAAGATGCAATTTTTGTGATTCATTCACTCCTGGATGCTAATAATGATGGTCTTGTAAACGAAGGGGATGAAGAATATCTACCAGTTAAATTAGGTCATGGATTCCATAGAGCGGCTAGTTCAAGCACCCCGGGTGATTACAGTTATGTATATGATGAAACCTATGGGTCAGCGGGTAGTAATCGAGGTGAGAGCTACAGTCAGACTCTAAGGAGGTGGGTACCAGCAAGTAGTGGACCACTTTATACTGACTCCATAGGGTCCAAATTTAGTGATTTATGGGAACATATAAACTTCACATCTGTAGGGGGTCACACACCTAACGGACAATTAATCGCTGAGGGAGTGCGTTATATCAATGAATGGAGAAATAAACATCCAGATTTATGGTGTATGAACCATGACCTCATCCTGATAACCGATGGATTGTCAAATAGGGGAACTGAGTGTAGTGATTGGCCAAGCAAAGGTTCAGAGGAAGTGGTGCTTCAAGCATATAGAGCATGGCATGAAGACTCAATAAGGGTATATGCTGTCGGGTTTGGAACAGATATAGAAGAGGATGGCATAAATGAACTCAACTGGGTTGCGAGGTGGGGTGGAACGCAAAATGAGGATTCAATCTTCATTGATTCCATGGTTAATATAGAAGATATGGATACTTTAGCTGTCGACCCAAGTTATGGTTGTCCATCACAGGATCCACACAAAAATTACCTTACAGGCTATGCCTATATTGCTTATAATGCAGAGGCTCTCTCATCGGCATTAGCAAGGATTTTTATGAAAATTGCCGGGATTGAAAATGTCTCTTTTGCAGCAGGAGAAGTTACTTCTGTCCAGGAGGAGTTTATCTCAACACAGTACCAGGCAAGATTTTATTTAGCTACATTTACTCCTGATACCATGCCTATATGGGAAGGCGACTTAAGAGCAATAAAACTACAATTAGGAGAATTCAATCTTGATTCAATACATCCTGACCTTATCGTCTGGTCAGCAGGTGAATCATTACAGGTGGATAAATCAGCAGATGATAGGAATATCTTTGGGATAAAACCGGATGGAAGTATGTTACCATTCAAAATAGATAATTTTGACAAGGATGACCTGGGTGTTTTAACTTATACAACAGCAGCTCTTATAATTGACCGTGTCCGGGACGGACTTCTTGATGATGATAAAGGGGAGTTAGGTGATATCTTTCATTCTTCACCTTTAAGGATTCATATGCCAAATTATTTCTATGTAGACCAGGGATTTGATCGTTTTTATAATGAAATGAAAGAGAGGAGTCCTTTAGTTTATGCTGGCGCCAATGATGGAATGCTTCACGTGTTTGCTGATTCAATAAAGGGTGAAAGCGGTAGGGGAGGTGAAGAAATTACTGGAATTATCCCGATGAATTTCATCCCAGAGCTCAAACGACTTCTTAGTGATCATTCCTATTTTGTGGATGCAAATCCTGTAGCTGCTGATGTATGGTTCCCTGTAGATTCCGATGATTCGGTAAAACAATGGGATGAATGGCATACAGTTCTTATTGCCTGTCAGGGAGAGGGTGGAAGGTCTTTTACTGCATTTGATGTTACGGACCCACTTGGAGAAACCCCTCATTTGGAAAATTCAATAGAGTTTTTATTCAGTGCAATGCAAAGCAGTCTCCTTAAGGATACTCTTGGGTACACCACATCTACACCCATAATCCGAAAGATTGGTGTAAACTGGAGTGGTCATCCAGGAAGAACTGTTGATCGCTTCTTTGCTTTTATGGGTGGAGGACAATGGCCTGACCCAATGGATATTTCTCTCCTTGATGATGTCTTTTCTGGAGGAAATATAAAAGGTAGTGTGATTGTTGCATTTGATATATGGAATGTAGTTGAGTATGGTATAAATGACAATGTATTTATTATTCCACCGATAGGGCGAGATTTAGGCTTAATGAATGTTCCATTCCCAGCATCACCTTCTATTATAAATATGGATCCAGAAAGGGGAAATCGTTATGATTTCTTATTTATTCCTGATGCATTCGGACAACTCTGGTTTGTGGATTTAAGGAATCCAGATCCCTGGAGTTGGGAAGCAGAATGTATATTTACACCTCCAATTCCAGCTTCAAGTGATAGTTCAGAACTTTATATCTGGCATCCTGCCTTTTATAGCCCATTTGTATGGAAGGATCCTGTTTATGGAGATTATTGGATAGCATATGGAACCGGGAATCGTTCTGATATATTTAGCCCATCACAAGATCGTTTTTATACTTTAAAATATCCAGCAGCAGCAATTGAAAACCCGGAAGTAGCAATACCTGTATATGGAGAAGGTGATTTAGGAGTTCCTGAAATTCCAACAAATGCTGGTTGGATGATTGAGCTCCAACATCTAAATGAAAAGGTGGTAACAGAGCCAGTTTATTTTCTTGACTCACTTAAATTCTTTACTTTTTCTCCAGGCTCTGAACAAATTCAATCTCCATGTGAGATAGGAGGTTTAAGCTCTGTTGCCCGTTCTTATGCATTTAATATCAGAACAGGCGGGACTGCAGTGATTGGAGGAGTTGTAACAGGTGCAAAAATGCCTCAACCTGCTCGCTATTCGTTTTCTCTTGATGGTACAGGTATGCAAATAAGCCAGGTATCTGGAAAAATAGAGATTAAAGGGATAAGAAGTTTCGGATCCTTCAGAGAAATTATCAAATGGAAGGAAGAGTAGTTTCTTAATCTGCGTATATTTTTTAATATAAATAAACGACTTGCAAAATTTCTAAATCTGATATATATTCAATATAGCGGAAGGGCGGATGGTCGCGCTCAATTGAGTGAGGAAAGTCCGGACATCATTGAGTGAGGGATGCTCACATAAGTGAGACACTGTAAGGTGACGGAAAGTGCCACAGAAAATATACCGCCCTGCAAGAGTGGGGTAAGGGTGAAAAGGTGGGGTAAGAGCCCACCGGGTTCCTGGCGACAGGAATTGCATGGTAAACCCCATCCGATGCAATGCAAATAGGGTAGGCTCGCTCACTCAGGCCTATAACCCCGGGTAGCTGCATAGATCAATGACCATCGTGCATAATATGCATACAGAATCCGGCTTATAGCCCTTCCGCTTTTTATTTGCCACAGAGACACAGAGA
>SOIB01000002.1 GCA_004377355.1 Candidatus Stahliibacteriota bacterium
AGGGCAAGCGAGGTGAACTTTTGACATTTTTCATCAATCTAAGTTAAAAAAATAGGGGTCAGGTCTTCTTTGGATTTTCAATCATCAAAGAATCTGTTTCAATTTGTATTTTCACCAAGGGATTAGGATTTATAAGTTGGGATTTAGGGATTGGGGGTTAGGTATTTAATTACTGACCTAATAAACTAATTAACAAATTAACTAATATACTAAGTTAAATTTACCCCTTGACAAACAAAAAATAGAATTATATTATAATAGACCGACCGTCGGTCGATTGAATGGGGTAAAAGATGACAAGAGAAGTAAAAAAGCCTGAGGTAAGAAAAAATGAGATACTCGATGCTGCTCGAAAGTTCTTTTTTCAAAAGGGCTATGACCAGACTACAATTCAGGATATTATTGATGAACTAAGTATTGCAAAAGGAACATTCTACTACTACTTCACATCAAAAATCGATTTGCTCGACCAATTGGTTGATAGAACAACAAGCGAAATATCGGCATCAATCAAGCCAATTCTGAACATGGACATGAATGCAATCGAAAAGTTTAACAAGGTCTTTCAAGTTGCAACCGCTGTTAGTTTGCAAAACATTGATGTGTTTCTGGTACCGCTTGGGGTGATGTATAAGGATGAGAATACAATAATCAGAGTAAAAATGTATAGAAGGATGGTTGAGAAAAGCACACCATTGCTTTCATCGATTATTGAACAAGGAATCAAGGAAGGTGTGTTCAACAACCCCTATCATAGTGATGCAGCTGAACTGCTGATGCAGATAGTCGCAAACCTGGATGAAACGATATGCAGGTTGATACTTCACGAGGACAAAACGCTGGAACAACTTGCAAAGATCATGGTGCAGAAGACCAAGCTGTATCTGGATGCAATGGAACGTATACTTGGTGCTCCTAAAGATTCTTTGCGCGTGTATATTCTTGATGATTACGAGGAAATGGCTAAGATGTTTTACAAAAAATTACGAGATAAGGAGGATGTATGAATAGATTATTTATTAGCATAAAGATTGCGTTAAGTGTCATTCTATTGTTCGTTAGTGGTGTACAACTTTACGCGCAGGACGACATGACTGCAGATGAAATTATACAAACCATGACAGAGACCATGAATCCGGAACAAGCTAAAGGGAAAATCAAGATGACTATTGTGACCACTACAGGGCAGGAACGCACTTTTGAATACAATACATTCTCCAAAAACCAGGGTGAGAAAAGTCTGATGAAGTACGTGAAGCCCAAGCGAGTGAGAGACCAGGCAATTCTCATGCTTAATAATGCAGATGATATATGGGTATATTTTCCACGCACAAGGAGAGTTCGAAAACTTGCCACACATGCTAAGAAACAAAAGCTCGAGGGAAGTGATTTTTCTTATGAAGATTTAGGATCATCCGACGAATTTATTGATGAATATGATGCAGTCCTGCATAGAGATGAGAAGAAGCAAAGAAAAGTATGCTACAAGCTGGAGTTAACACGAAAGCCTGAAAGTTCTGCAGGATATTCGAGGATATTAATGTGGGTAGATAAAGAAACATTTGTGCCCCTGGTTATTGATTACTACCACGATGTTGACCCAGAACTCTGGGAGAAAGAGTTGGTATGCGGCGATATAGAGCTTATAGATGGTATATACACACCCATGAAAATTGTTATGTACAATAAACTTGATAATACACATACCAGTATGGAATTCATAGAGATTAAATATGATGTTGATTTACCTGACAACCTCTTCACCGAAATGGGGATGCAAAAATGAGTAGATTGTGTACTGGACTCATAATCTGTTTATTAATAGGTGCACACGTACGTGCCCAGGAACTGGATATCTATGGATATTTTGAACCGCAGTATATGGGCCTATATCGAGGTAGCAATTATTATCAAATAAACTCAAACAAACTAAGAGTTGACCTTAAAAGCTCTAGCATTGAAAATGTTGAATTCGGAGCAAACATTATCTATCTGCTTTACTTCGGTAAAAAAAACTGGAATATACTCGATTTTCTACCAGAGAGGATAACATCTGGAGTTCCATCTGAAATACAACCATTGTTCCAATTAACATATAAAGATAGTTTTTTCCTCGATAATGTTTATATTCGTCTCTCTAATAGTCGTTTTGCTCTTATGGTGGGTAAACAACAGATATCTCTTGGCACTGGATATTTTTCTAACCCAACTGATGTATTCAATGTTAAGGATGCGCTTGATCCCACGTATGAGCAACCGGGTCATAACGCGGTCAGGATGGACCTATTTCTGCGTCCAAGGTTGAGTGTAATGGCATTGTACTCGCCACTTGAGATGGACTGGCAAAATTCGGGTAAACTAGTGCGTATAAAGGTAGGTCTGGGTCATTTTGATTTTTCTGTAACCGGATATGAAATGCAACACACCTCTACAGACTTCTACACGTTTGAGATTACACAGCAGCGACGTAGACTTCTTGGTGTTGATTTTGTCGGTGAACTTCTTGGCCTGGGTGTATGGGCAGAAGGAGCCTACAATTTCATGAAACAAGATGATGATTTCTATGAATTTATACTGGGCATAGACTATACATTCGAATCAGGCTTATACACATTGCTTGAATATCACCACAATTCACCGGGCAAAACAGACCATACCGAATATGACCTTAATGATTGGATGCGTTATTTTGTTGGAGAGACCAAGACCATTTCTCAAGACCAGATTTATGGATTCATCCAGTATCCAGTAGCTGATCTTATAATGATTGGCGGTTCAACAGTCTTCAGCATATCTGATCAGAGTATCGCATTGGTACCAATGGTCTACTACAGTATCTTTGAAAATGTTGACCTCACACTCATGCTTAATCTCTATGTAGGTGAAGAAGGTAAGATTTTCAGTAGTTCACTGGGCAACGGTGGTTTCATACGTGCTCAGGTCTATTTCTAATATTGAGGAGGATTATACTATGAAAGAAAAAATATTAAGAAATTGGGCACGTTTTGCTGCAACTCACCCCTGGTGGGTCATCACAGGACTGTTTGTCTTAGTAGTGCTTGCTGCTATTTCTGCATCAACACTGAGGATGGACATGCGCTGGTCAGATTTGCTACCCATGGGTGACCCCATGGCACAGGAATTTGATAGAATCCTAAAGGAATACAAAAGTGCATCTACAATATTCATTGTTGTGCAGGGAGAGGAACATCAAATGAAGCAGTTCGCTGATGAAATTGTACCTCAAATTGAACAACTTACAGAATATGTAGATCGCGTGGACTACAAACTTGATAAGGAGTTTTTTGCTGAACATGGATTCATGCTGACAACCACTAAAGACCTCGAAAGAACTGCAGACATGTTTGAGGATTTGAATCTTATTCCCTTTTTAACAAACATCAATGACAATTTTGAGGAAGAATACATCGAGGAAGAAGAAGCGCTTAGCACAAAAGAAAAAGAAGATAATGCTGTCCGTTCGCTCGACGGCTTACACTTCTGGCTCAAGGCAATGGATGTGTCTATCAGCCAATCTGAAAAGATAGACCCGGCTTATGTAGAATTGGCAGTTGATCGTTTTCTCTATGGTGATCCATACTTTATTTCCCAGGATAAACGTGTTCTGCTTATTTCGGTAAAACCTACGTTCAATGCCATGGATGTAGATAAAGATATAGCATCAACAATCGCACTCCAGGAAATTCTCGATAAAACGTTACCAGACTTTCCTGGTGTCCGGGCAGGACTCACTGGTATGATCCCATTGCAGAAAGATGAAATGGAACATACAACTAGTAGTATGAAGATAAGTTCTATAGTAGCACTAGTGTTAGTATTAGGGCTCTTCATACTCACATTCCGCATGTGGAGTACTGCATTGCTCGCAGGTCTCAACCTTATCATTGCAATCATTATCGCTGCTGGTGTCGTTGGAATTGTTCTCGGGCGTCTCAATCTCATGACCTCCATGTTTGCGGTTATCTTGATTGGTCTGGGCATTGACTACGCTATTCATATTATCTCTGTATACAGTGAACGTCGGTCCATAGACAAAAATGCTGTAAGTGCCATGGAACAAACATTGTTGCGCTCAGGTTCTGGAATCATAACTGGTGGCTTGACCACTGCAGCTGCTTTCTTTGCACTCACAATTTCTGTGACACAGGGTATAAGAGAAATGGGTATTGTTCTCGGCATTGGTATTCTCTGCGCAATGGTCACTACCTTAGCTGGATTACCAGCAATACTCGTAGCGCGTGAACGATTTATTTCAAGAGTAAGCCGCAAACCCATTAAGCCATACCACGTCGAATTTAAAGTGCTTGAGAACTTTGGCAAGAGTGTTATCCGCAGACCACTTTTGTATCTTGTAATCGCCTGCATGCTCACAGGATTCTTTTTGTTCCAGGCATGGCACGTGAAATTCGATTATAACATGCTTAACATGGAACCCAAAGGTCTGCTTACGGTTGAACTGCAGGATACCATAATAGAAGCCTTTGATATGAGCCCTGATTTTGCCATGGTCACTACGAACTCTATTGAAGAATCATGGGAAATTGCTGAAAAAGCCAAAGGCATGCCCTCTTTTAGCATGGTTGAAAATATTGGTGATTTTTCTCCACCCGAGGAGAAGCAGCTAAAACGTCGTCCCCATGTAGAATATATCCGGAAGTTACTACAGTTAAACAAGAAGCAAATACCTCTTTCTCGCAAGAACATTGATAAACTTATCGAACAACTCGAGAGGTTGGACATGAATATCTACGAACTCTCACAGCTGGCATTTATCGGTGGACAGGACAAAGTTGACGAGAAGTGCAAGAGTATTATTGGAGACCCGGAAGATGAAAACGCTGAAAGTTTTATCCTTAGTCTTGCCCTAAAAATTAAGCATAATCCTGAAAGAGCGATTCGCAACCTTAACCTATTCCAGAAGTTATACGAGCCGGAGCTGCGTAAAAAAGTATACAATATGGCAAATCCTGAACTCATCACGCTCGATAATCTACCTCTTCATATCAAAGAACGTTACATCAATGATGCTGGTGATACATATCTTGTTACCATCTATGCCAGGGGACAAGTATGGGACTTCGAATATTTGAGACGATTCACTGACCAACTAGAACGTGTCAGCCCTAAGATTACAGGTAATCCGCCAATGTTTCTACGACTCATTGACTACATTGGAAGAGATGGTTTGCGGGCAATAATACTCGCAATCTTTATCGTACTGTTGCTACTGTGGATTGACTTCCGTAATTGGCGTATGGCTCTGCTTGGTATCATCCCACTCCTTGCTGGTGGTATCTGGATGATAGGACTCTTGAAAACATTTGGTATGATGTTGACATTTGTAAATGTGATGGGCCTTCCCATGATTTTAGGAATTGGCATTGATGATGGTGTACACCTTCTCCACCGCTACAAATACGAAGGGCTGAACAAGACACCCCTCGTTCTGAAGAGCACAGGGAAAGCAATACTTCTCACCTCACTCACCACGATGGCGGGATTTGGTTCACTTTTGCTTGGCACATATCGTGGATTTGCGAGCCTTGGAATGCTCCTTGCAATCGGCGTTGCAGCCTGTTTTCTGACCACCGTACTGTTCTTACCGGCGATCATCGGGCTTACACAAGGGAAAGATGAGAAACAGAATGCGATCAAAGCAAATCAAGGAATCGATTAGAAAGGAGATTCAAAATGCATGAAAAAATTAATCTTACCAAAAACAATAAAGAACTAAGGCGATCAATGATAAAAGCGGTTCTCCTGATGCTTATGCTTGTGATTATAATGGCTATAATTTTCTTTACAGCTGCGGGTCGTTTTGACATACCTCGAGCTTGGCTCTTTTTTGGTGCAATGCTTGTGTATTTCCTGGTGTCGATAATAGTTCTGTATAAGTTTAATCCAGAGTTGATTGATGCACGGCTTAAAAGAAGAGTAGGTGATAAACTATGGGACAAAATCTTGATGCGGGTAACAAATTTGTTTGGAGTTTATATTCCTGTTGCTATAGCTGGATTAGATGTTGGTAGATTCAAGTGGTCATATCTCAGCATTTACTTCACATTAGTGGGTTTTGTGTTATGGATAGTTTCCAATTTCTTTTCCACATGGGCAATGGCAGTAAACAAGTTTTTTGAACCAACAGTTCGAATCCAAAAAGATAGAGAGCATCAAGTGATTATGACTGGTCCATACAGATTTGTGAGACATCCAGGATATCTGGGAGGGGCTATGTTTTATATAGCAGCTCCATTCATCATTGGCTCAGCTTATGCGTTAATTCCGGGAGCAGTTGCAATTGTATTGATAACAATCCGAACTGCATTAGAAGACAAAACACTTCAGAACGAACTGAATGGGTACACTGAATATACAAAACAGGTGAAATACAAACTTATCCCTGGAATTTGGTAGCTGTTCACATATAAAAGATCAACACTTCATAGTTAATTAGTAATCACCAAGTCCTAATCCCAAATTTATAATCCTTTAATCCTGAATCCTTAATCCTAAAACTGAAAGTTTTTTATTCTTTAACTACCACAACTGTCTTGTTTTCCTCAACTAATTCATATAGAACTAAGACATCTATATTATGAAATCTTATACACCCAAGGCTAATATGTTTTCCTATAGAAGTTGTTGCATTTGTTCCATGACAGGTATAGAGGGTATATTCACCATCTTTCCACAAATCAAGTTTTCTTGCACCAAAAGAGTTAACCAGATGTCCGTAAGGCATTTTGAGCTCTCGTTGCTTCCAGTATATTTCTGGCTTCAATACTTTTTCCCCAATAACATATTTATCTATTTTTGTTCCTCTTCCTATCTCTTCATCGCCAATTGCAATTGTCGATTTATATATTAATTTGCTCTCATTGGTCCAATAGCTTGTGTATATGGATCCACTATTATTAAACCAATAACTCATATTTTCACTAAGATCAATAACTATAGAATCAACTATTATTTCATTATATCTTTCTCTTATTCTTTCACCCCATTTATTTACTAAATCACTTATTTTATGAGCTCCACTGTTATAATAATTATCCTCTTTTATGTCTATTAAAGCCTTATTAAAATCTTTAATAATTTCATCTTCTGAATAGGATGTATATATTTCTTCTACATTTTTTAATTTTAGAATAGTTTTAATATAATTAATTTCACACCTGATTTCCTTCACTTCCTGTATACTTAACCCATAAGATTGGATATAAGTTATAAATAATGCTGGTATTAAAAATAACTTTATAAATCGTTTCATTTTCAATTATGAGAATTATATAATTTATTTAAAATTTATCAATAACTATAAAGACCCGAATGTAGATAATTAGTTAAATAGTTTATTGGTCAATTAGTGATACAGAACCCAAATCCCAATTCCAAAAACTAATTACCCATACAATCTATAATATAAGTTTAGACTTTAAGTTTTAAGCGGGAATAAACTCTTAAAAAGTGCTCTTTATTATCTCTTTCAATTCTGCATCAGTCAATTGAATAGGATTACCTTTCATGCTGCTTGCCTTTTTAGCTTTCTCTATAAGTTTATTGATTTGCTCATCTTTTAATCCTAACTCAGAGAGTTTTGGAAGTTTTATATTTTCATAAAGTTCAGTTATCCAATCGATTAAATCCATAGATGTTGCTTTTGAATTATCTGTTATTATCCCGGCAATCTCATCATAGTGTAAAAGAGCAGATGAGTCTGGTTCCCTTGACTTTAATGCTTCAATGTTTGCTTTTATGACATGTGGTAAGAGAGTTCCGCAGATTGCACCGTGAGGAGCGCCGATCATACCACCCATTGGACCTGCAAATCCATGGACTGCCCCAAGTTTTGCATTTGCAAGGGTTAAACCTCCAAAGAGACTTCCAATACACATATCTTCTCTTGAGGTTGAATCAGAGCCATTTCTATATACTCTTAATAGGGAACGGCTTATCCTCTTGATTCCTTCTCGACAGAGAGAGTCAGTAATTGGATTTGCCTTATTAGACACATATGGTTCTATGACCTGTGTAAATGCGTCAAGACCTGTATATGCAGTTATGGAAGGAGGCATAGAGTGTGTTAAAAGAGGATCAACAACAGCAATCTCAGGTAGCAAAAAGTGGCTTCTTAAACTAACTTTCACTTTATGCTCAGGATAAGCAATAACAGCATTTCGAGTTACTTCTGCTCCTGTTCCAGCTGTAGTTGGAACTGCAATAAAGGGTGCTGATGGATTTTTTAATTTTTTACCCTGACCAATAACTTCAAGATAATCTAGTAAATCTCCCTCATTTGTCATAAGCGCTGCTGCCGCTTTTCCTGTGTCGATAGTGCTACCTCCACCTATGCCAATTATCACATCGCATTCATTTTTACGTGACAGTTGAACACACTCTCTTATAGTAATTGTTGTAGGTTCACCCGTTACAGAATATATTGATGGTTTAATATTACTTCTTTTAAAATGTTCGAGCAATTGTTCTGCTCTTTCTAAGCCTTTACCTGTTACAACTAAAGGATTACTGCCATATTCGAGCGCAAGTGGTGCGACTTGATTGATTGAACCCGGTCCAAAAATAATTCGATTGGTAGTTGCAAACTTAAAATTCATCTTTTAGAATCCCAACCATCCTCATCAGGGTAGATATTTATATATTTGATGTTTGTTCGTGGGCATACCATCGAGTCCACTACAGTGTCACGCCATTTCTGATAATGTAAAGTATGTTTATGTAGTGCAGGATCAAAGGGAGTTCTGTATACTTCAACAAGCACAAATTGTGTAGGATCATCATCTTGCTGAATAACATCAAAACGGGCTATACCAGGTTCCATTACACTGTCTTTTGCATTCTCTATGGTCGCCTTTATAAACTCACGAACCTTATCACGCTTTACATGTACATAAACATGAACTATAAACATAGAAACCTCCTTTTATATCTAATTTTTATGTATTTTACAAAAGGTAAAAAATTTCATAAGACATTACATTTTCATTTATATAAATTATATTATTTATCTAAGATTAATCAATGATTTTAAAAGAAATCCAACTCCTCTTGAGGTTTAAAGGGTCTTTATGTATAGGCCCTTCGGTCTTCTGGCTCCAGTCCTCAGTCTGGTAACCCACTAACCCAAATATTGACTTTTGATTGAATTCCAAATATACTTTTTAAGATTTCAAAATTATGGCTACCAGTGATAAACGAATTCCAAATGATCTTTTAGAACATGCAAAAGCATTACATAAAATTGCACCTCTAATCGACGGTCATAATGACCTACCCTGGAAAATCAGAAAAAAGGTAGGAAGTGCTCTATCAAAAATTGATATTAGTAAAAATCAAGTAGAATTTCATACGGATATTCCTCGTTTGAAAGAGGGTTGCGTAGGCGGTTTGTTCTGGTCGGTATTTGTGTCTCCCGACCTTAAAGAACAGAATTTTGTTCATGCCACGCTGGAGCAAATTGACCTGGTATACAATATGATAAAACGATATCCAGAGACATTCCAACTTACTCTTACAGCTGATGAGGTAGAACAAGCATTCCAGTCTGGTAAAATAGCCTCTCTCATTGGTTTAGAGGGGGGTCATTCGATTGGAAATTCTCTCGATGCCCTGCGCATGTTTTTTTATCTCGGTGCACGCTACATGACACTAACACATAACAAAGATGTATCATGGGCCGCTTCTGCTACAGATGGGGGAGATGAGAAAGGTTTTACTAAATTTGGGGAGGAAGTAATAAATGAGATGAATAGACTCGGTATGATAGTAGACCTCTCTCATGTTTCACTGAAAACTATGAAAGATGTCCTTGGCGTTGCAAACGCTCCTGTTATCTTCAGTCACTCTGCATCTCGTGAACTTATCGACACTCCACGTAATGTTCCTGACGATGTACTGAAACAACTACCTGGAAATGGTGGTATAATAATGACGACTTTCGTTCCTGGCTTTATCTCTGAAAAAGGTAATAAATACTATAAGAAATTAAATAAGGAATATAAACGATTAAAAAGTTTACAAGATAGCACAGAAGAATCAATGGAAGAAAAAATCAAAAAGTGGATAAAGGAAAATTCAGCACCACGTGTTAATCTTGCTGATGTAGCTGACCACATTGACCACATTCGAAGTATAATTAGCATTGACCACATTGGTATTGGCTCAGATTTCGATGGCACATTAAGTGTTCCGGAGGGTTTAGAGGATGTCTCAAAATTCCCTAATTTGACTGTAGAGTTGCTCCAACGAGGATACAGTGATGATGATATCTTGAAAATACTAGGGAAAAATATATTGCGGGTAATGAGAGAGGTGGAAGAGGTGGCAAAACGTATGCAAAAAGAACGTGGTCCATCTGAAGCTACTATTGAAGAACTCGATGGTCTGCGCGAACAAAGTGCATAGTAGTTGGAGGATTTAAAGAATTGTTGGTTATATTTTGTATTGTATTATTTTAGGATATAAAGATAAATTAAAACCAATGATAATAAAGTGATATTTTTTGAAAAGTTAGAATGTCAAACCTGCCCCGTGGAATCACTTTACTGTTCCACAAAGGGGTATTCCCCAAAAAGGAAGAATAGGAAATTAAGGAGGTTATTGTGCGTTTAGGTATCATTCCAGAAGGTTTTATCGATTGCATCGCTTTAGCCTCAGGAAAAATGCCAACTCCATTGGTGAAGTCATTCTGGGGAGTTGCTCTTGGTCGAACTCTCATTGCAGGAACCCGTCTTGGTGTATTTGAAGTTTTATCGGAAGGAGAAAAGACTGCGGAAGAGGTTGCACAAGATACAGGATGTAATCCCGAGGGGATGGAAACTTTACTTAATGCATTAAATGGTTTTGGCTATCTCAAGCGTCGCAATGGGCGTTACTCTATAACAAAACAAACCGCTAAGTGGCTAACGGAGAGTTCATCTTCATCTATAAGAGATGCAATCATGTTCTTGTTCGAGCTATGGAATGATTTTAGTGACATTGAGAGAGCAGTTAAGAGCGGTAAAATCAAAGACTTCCATTTTCGTGATAGACCACCAGAGTTTTGGGAACACTATATTCGTGGTCTTGCAACATTTGCACGCTATAATGGACCGGAAATTGTTAGAAAGGTATCTCCGATTAAAAAACCAAGGCGGCTCCTGGATGTTGGAGGTGGGCATGGTATGTACAGTATAGCCTTCTGCCGTAAATATCCAGATTTACAAGTAGAAGTTCTCGACCTGCCTGGTGCAGTAATACAAGGAAAAAGGATAGTTAAGGAGCAGGGATTCCAGGATAAAATTCAATTTAGAGAAGGAGATCTGAGAGTAACAGAATGGGGAGATGACTACGATATAATATTGTTATTTAACATCATCCACAATGTTTCTTATAAAGAAGCTCCAGAGATTTTCATCAAAGCTTATCAAGCACTCAGCTCTTATGGGATGGTAGTCCTATTAGACTCCGAACATGTGGGTGGTGAAAAAGACCTTTCTACAACAAGTGGTTTTAATGAATTATTATTTTTTGTCATAAATGGTTGTCGTGTTTATCCTGAAGAAACCATCCGCAAATGGATGATTGAGGCGGGTTTCACAAATCTAAAAAAAGGGAAACTCCTGACCCTGCCAATGACACTGTTCCTCACAGGCTATAAATAGATTCTTATTTTAATCCGGTGCTAGGTCCTCTCGTTTTTCTTCTCTACCTACATTCAAGATCTAAGAATTTATGCCCGGAGCTTGACTTTTGACAAAATTACATTAAAGTTTATTTATGGGCAGATCAAGACTTACATACCAAGGTTCTTATCATCATGTTATAAGCAGGGGAATAAAGGGGGAAGATATATTCTTCGACGATAGAGCGAAGAGTTATTTTCTTAAGGCACTTAAAGGAAAATCAACCAATAATAGGATAAGGATTTTTGCATATTGTATAATGGATAATCATTATCATCTTATTCTACAGAATTCAAGTGACAAATTGTCAGACTTAATGAGGCAATTAAACGGGCAATATGGGATATATTACAGGAAGAGGATAGGTGGAAGGGGATATGTGTTTCAGGATAGGTTTAAGTCAACACTGATACAGGAAGATAGATATTTGGAGATGGTAATAATTTATGTTTTGCTGAATCCTGTCCGTGGCGGAGTTACAGAGGATCCTTGGGATTATAAATGGTCGAGTATATATGATTATTTTAATGATGAGGATGATTCATTTATTGATAATAAATTTGTTGAGGGATTGTTTAGAAAGAAGAGTGTTTTAGACAATTTATTAGTCCAGTGGTCTGGAAAGGATTTGCCCATCAAAAAGACCAGAGTAGGAGATGTTCTTGGTGAAGATAAATTTATAGAGGAAGCAATGGAGAAGTTTGACAGGAGAAAGAAAAAAGGTGAATCAAAAAGGATGAGAAGGTTTGAATATGAACTAGACCCAGTGAAGAGAGTAATAGAGGATTTTGAGAAAGAAAAGGGCGTAAAGATAGAAGGAATTAATATAAAAAGTAATGAAGGTAAATCATTGAGAAACGAGTTGCTAGTTTTGCTTAAGGATAGGTCAGGTCTGACATATTCAGAGATAATACAATACCTGCCATTTCAGAAACTGAAGTATTCATCACTCGGACAACTATATAAAAGAACAAAGGAACAACAAGAAGAGGATTAGAATGTCAAAAGTCAAGCTCCGGGCATAATATTTTTATACTATCGACTGTAGACTAATGGCTATAATTAATTGAATCCTTATATTATTTTTTATTTCGCATTGGTTGGATTTTTAGGTAACTGAGTGTTCTCCACAACCATTCAGCAGGTCCGAATCTAAAGTAACGCAGCCAAATTGGTGATACTATTAATTGAAAGATCCATACACCAAAAACAAATAGGATTTGTTGTGTTCGTCCAACCTTACCGAACAAACCAAAACCGTGTCCATAGAAAATCGTGATACAAATTATAGTCTGCATTAGATAATTCGTCAGTGCCATTCTGCCAACTGCAGCAAAAGGATGGGTAAATTTTTTAAGAACCTCTGATTTACAAATTAGCATTATCAAACCTATATATCCGAGTGCAACAAAAAGACTTCCCCAATGATTAAACTGCCATCCTAGAAACATAGAGTATTTTAGTGACCAATTTTCCGTAAAATTACGATCAACTCCGTAAGCTATCATTGATATGCCAATAACAAAACCGGTGCTCATTAATATATAATAAAAGCGCTTTGAACACTTCGCTGAAAGAACACCCCATTTATAAAGCGCCATGCCAACAAGCATAAGTCCACCGGCACGCCATCCGGTTAATATAAAGAATATGAAAGTTTGATGTGCAATAGATGTAGGTATACGATGAGACATTTGCAGAAGCCAACCGCCTCGGTATGCAGAGATTTCTGCACTGATTTTCTCTACACCTGGATTCCAGAAGTTCGTTGTTCCTTGAAGGGATTCTGCAGGCCAATAGGGCATAGACCATCCGAAGAAGAAATATATTAATGATGATATCGAAAAAACAAGAATGCCGATAATCAATAATTTCTTAGGAATTATTTTACGAAATAGATATGCTAAAATAGCACAAATGCTGTATGCAACCAAAATATCACCATACCATAGTAAATAGGCATGCATCATTCCAATGATGAGGAGCCAGAATGTGCGTCGATAATGAAGCCCGGCAGAGGGAAGGCCTTTTGATTCAGCCTTGCTTGCTAAAAGCACAATCCCTGCTCCAAATAGAATTGAAAAAATTGATAAAAATTTTTTATCTGCGAAAATATGACTTAAAATCCAGACCCATTTATTAAGACCCAAAAGGCTTCCATAAGCAGTTGGATTTATATATGCTGCCTCTATCATAGAGAAGCTCTGTATGTTCATAATAAGAATACCTAATATTGCAAAACCTCGTAGAACATCTAAAGATATTATTCGCTCCGATGGAGCTACTGGGACGTTTATATTTGTATTAACCAACTATTTCTATCCTTATATTGATTGGTTTTTAGTATAAGGTAAAATCAAGTTATGTCAAGAAACCCCTAATGGGACGCAGATTAACACAGAGAATTCCACAAAGGGAATTAGATAAGTAGTTGAGTTGTTGAGTA
>SOIB01000193.1 GCA_004377355.1 Candidatus Stahliibacteriota bacterium
CATTGGTCCCTCTACTACTATAGCATCGGGAAGATAGTTATATTTTTTTAACCATATTTTAGAAATAATACTGGCTGCCCTTCCAGAGGAAACAATGGGAACCAACTTCGTTTTTTGGGTTCTTTTTAAAAATTGGGGAAGATTAAGGGGAAGTCCAGCTCCAGAAAAAATAATGTCTATTCTCTCCTCAATGGAAGTTCTTACCATATCAGCGAAATTTGTTAATGCCACCATTATATTTACGCCAAGAATTCCTTTAGTTAATTCTCTGGCTTTTCTAATCTCCCTTTTTAACACTCTAATGTTTGCTTCCAAGTAATTCGTGAAAGAATCAGGTTCAAACATTCCAATAGCTGCAGTAGAAATAACTCCGATACCACCTTCGTTAGCTACTGTGGATGCCAATTTAGATAGAGAAATTCCAACTCCCATTCCTCCTTGAATTATAGGTAGTTTTGCTGCCAAATTTCCTATTCTCAAATTTTTTAGTTTTTTAATGTTCAAAGAGATCCTCCTTTATCTATTTCACCTAACTTATTTACACATTATACATTAAAAGGGGTCGGGTTTTCAATTTTAGCTCGCATTTTTTTATTGATATCAACCTTTGATTTTATCTAACCATTGTTTAAAATTTTCAAGTGATATTTCGTTCTTATAAGTTTTTCCTTTTTCAAAATCTTTCGAATTAATTCTTTCTTTTGCATTTTTATATGTATACTCTATAATTTTCTTCATGAGAAACTTTTCGTGATTCTCAATTTTTGGAAATATTCTTTTTATAATATTAATTCCTATTATTTTTGCATCATTAGAAATTGTAGTTCTTTCAGTGAATAAAGTATTATCTTCGGATTTCGGTATAACATAAACTGAACACATACTCTTATCATACTCACTTAGGTCAGGTGGACTACCCCAATGTATTTTAAGCTTATGCTCTTTATATTCTTTTTCCCCGAAAAATTCTTCACGCATTAGATACTCGCTCTTCTTAATAAGTATGTATGATAATTCTCTTTTGTCAACGAAAATGAGAGAGTGTTTACTCTCCCTATTTTATTAAATTAATATTTCTTTAATTTAATGTCCTTAAACCCTCGAACCCTTTATTTATTCAACTAGATTAATTAATTTATTGGGTATATAAATAACTTTTTTAGGTGTATCTTTAAGGAAATTCTTTACATTTTCGTTTGCTAATGCGATCTTGAGTGATTCTTCTTTATCTATTCCCTTTTTTGCATCTATTTTAGCACGGACTTTGCCATTTACCTGAACAATCAATGTAAATCTCTCTTCCTTTAGACCTTGTGGATCGTATTCTGGCCATTTTTCAAGGAATATTGAATTATTATATCCATATTTGCTGTATATTTCTTCAGCAATATGCGGAGCAAATGGTGCGAGGAGTATTGTAAAACGTCTTATAATATACTGATAGAGTTTGTCATCATTATCTTTGTAATTTGATATCTCATTTAATACTTCCATTAATGCTGCAATTGCTGTATTATAACTGAACCTCTTAATGTCATCAGTGACCTTTTTTGTTGTCCTTTCAATAGCTTTATATAAAGGTTTTTTCCTGTCATTTTCATCTAATTCTATGTCTTTTCTTTTTGCCTTCTCGTAGAAATTCTCGTAAACCCTGTTAAGGAATCTCGTGGACCCCCTTATATTTTCTTCTTTCCAGTCAATATCACTGTCAGGTGGACCAAAGAAGAGCATGGCAAGTCTTGCGGCATCAACACCAACCTCTTCTATCAATTGATGCGGATCCACTGCATTACCCTTTGACTTCGACATAACCTCACCATTTTCATCACGAACCATTCCCTGGTTAAATAGTCTCACTACAGGTTCCTTGACATTGCAATATCCTAGTTTTTTTAAGAATCTTGTGATAAATCTCATATATATTAAATGGCCAGTTGCATGCTCAGCTCCACCGATATATAGGTCTACAGGAAGCCACTTTTCTGCCTCTTCCCCATCGAATATTTTTTCGTTATTCATGGGGTCAAGATACCTCAAGTGATACCATGCAGAGTCAACAAATGTATCGGCAGTATCTGGATCCCGAAGAGCTCTACCACCACATTCCGGACAGGTAGTTTCCATAAAACCATGATGATCTGCTAAAGGTGAACGTGCCTTTGGAATAAAATCTACTTCATCCGGAGGAGGAAGTAATACCGGAAGTTCCTCTTCAGGGACTGGAACAATTCCACATTTTTCACAGTGAATCATTGGTATTGGGGCACCCCAATATCGCTGTCTTCCTATCAACCAATCCTTTAAACGATAGTTTATAGATTTATATCCAAGTTTTTCATTTTCAAGGAATTGTGTTATCTCTCTTGAAAATTCTTCGGAATTCATTCCATTGTATTCTCTAGAGTTTATCATAACGCCATGTCCTTCATATGCTCCATTTTCTTCTGTCTGGTTTTCTCCTTTGATTACCTGTCTTATGGGAAGGTTAAATTTCTTTGCAAACTCGAAGTCACGTTGGTCATGAGCCGGGACGCCCATAATTATTCCTGTCCCATATGAACCAAGAACGAAATCTGCTATAAACACTGGAATCTTATCACCAGTGAGTGGATGGATGGTTTTAAGTTGTGTATCTACTCCCGTTTTTTCGCGATCGACTCGAATTCTATCAATATTGCTCAGAAGTAGAGCGTTATCTATATATTGTTTTACTTCTTTATTCTCCTTTGCAATTTTCTCTGATATTTCACTTTCAGGGGAAAAGCAAATAAATGTTAAACCATAGATGGTATCCGGTCTGGTAGTGAATACTTCGAATTTACTACCATCTTCCATCTTAAATCGGATTGTTGCTCCTTCATTTTTACCAATCCAGTTTCTCTGCATCTCTTTTATATTAGGAGGCCATTCTTTTAGTGTTTCAATACCCTGGAGCAGTTCTTCTGCATAATCGGTAGTCCTTACAAACCACTGTTCAAGCTTTCTCTTTCCGACTTTAGAATCGCATCTCCAGCATAATCCACCTATTACCTGTTCATTGGCAAGTCCGGTTTTACAGCTTGGGCACCAATTTACATAGTCGGTAGCTCTATAAAGTAAACCTTCCTTGAATAACTGAATAAGTAGCCACTGGGTCCATTTATAGTACTGCGGATCACAAGTTGCAACTTCCCTACCCCAGTCATAACTCAATCCCAATTTCTCAATGGTCTTTTTTGCATTTTTTATGTTATTGTATGTCCATTCTTTAGGGTTTAAATTTTCTCCTATTGCAGCTTCTTCTGCTGGTAACCCAAAAGCATCCCATCCAAATGGATGTAGTAAATCTTTACCCATCATCTTTTCCCATCTCCATCTGAGGTCTCCAAAGGAGTAGTTCCTGAAATGCCCCATATGAATATCTCCAGATGTATATGGCCACATTTCCATTATGTAATATTTATATTTGGGTTCCTTTGGTGTACTAAAGAGCTCTATTTCACTCCACTTCTTATTCCATTTCTTTTCAATGTCTTTAAATGGATACATAGAGGGATAGGCTCCATTCTCTATTCGTATTTCTCTAATTTATGTCTTGATTCGTCAATATTTCTTTGCAGTTCTATTAATTCCTTTCTCTTTGCTTCAACTCTTGCTGATATAGATATTTCTTCTCTCCGCTTTGAAACTATGCGTTGAGTTAATTCGAGTTCATCTTTACCCTTTTCGGAACTTGTATCTTCGTCTTCAAATAATTTTTCAAATAGTAGTTTCTCTTCTTCTACTTTGGTAACAGTAGTTCCTTCTGCCATTTCTTCTGGTAAATATTCTTTTTCTTCTTTTGCTTCCAGGAGAGTTCCTACCTCACTTTCCAGGTCTTTTTTCTCCTTTTGTTTCTCTGCTATTTCCGATACAAGTCTTTCTCTATCAATTCTTAACTTTTCCATACCCTTTTTAAGTTCATCTAATTCAGCTGTGAATTTTTGAAGGGAAGCCTTACTGACAACCCTCTGACTTGGTGCAGCAATCCCAGCTCCACCAAGAAATCCACCAATTATGAATAAGAGAATGAAGAAAATAATTGGATATATTATATTATTAATCTTGAATAACGATAAAGGAAATATTCCGAAAATAGCTTTTTCTTTAGCAGTTGTACTGACAGTTGGTGATGCTATTAAAAAGTGAATCTCTCCTGTCTTTTTTCCTTGGAAATCAACTGGAATATAAATATATGAATTACCTAAGCTTTCTTTATCGGTCTTCGACTTATCGATCCATCCTTTTATAAAATCTTTTCCAATTTGTGTTTTGTCCATATCAAAGAGTATTGTTTTATCCAGTGCAAGGACAGTCAATTCTTTTAAATAATCTCTTTCTGATGTCTTTTTGATAGTTTTAGAGATTTTTGATATATTTTTTGAAGAAATTTCTTCTCTTATTGAATAGGATAGAATTGAGGCATAATTTTTCCAGCCAGCATGCAAAATATCCTGGGGTGCTGATATATTTCCAAATCTTATGTATACATACCCTACTTTCACGCCTTCTACTTTTATGGGTGTGCCGACTAAGGATATGGAATCAGTTACTTCATATTCTTGTTCATCAGAGGATATCTTCCATCCTGTGTATTTTTTTCTAATATTTCCTGGTTCTGTATCCCATAGTATTATATGATTGTTGCGTGTAATTGTTATCCTTGGTTCTTCAGAAATATCAGTTATAAATTCTTCCATCAGAATTGAGACGAATATTTCATCATTTAAAGATACAGGTTCTGATAATTTAAGAGAAAGAATATCACCAAAAGATAACCATCCATTTATAGCATCTTCATATGTTATTTCTTTAGCATCCTTGGAAGATGTTACAGGACCAATGTAGAAGAAAAGACTGAAGAAAGAGATTAGAAAACCTATAATACCAAAAAACACTCGTTTCTTCATTTAAACCCTTTATTCTGCTGTAATTCGATATATTGTGAAGGTTATTGCTGCGACAATTCCTGCGAATCTCACAAAATCTACTACACGTGATGTAAATGACTGTGGGATATAAACTAAATCACCCGAATCTAATATTGGAGGATTACGTTTCTCCCCGTTAATATAGGCATTTACGTCATAGAACATCATTTTTTTGCCTTTTATTGCCTTAACAAGTTTAACCCTTCCGAGATCACTTCTAGAAGTAGGACCACCTGCAAAAGAAATAGCTTCAACGAGATTTGTAGTTGTTGGAACTTGATAAATCCCTGGAGATCTAACCTCACCCCATACCTGAATGCTGATTAATACCTCTCCTTGAAATCTCATTTGCGCATTTAAAATAACTAATAAACAAAAGATTATCGTCATAATTTATCTAATAATAAGTTCTTGCAAACTATTGTCAAGTATGATTTATTATTCCTCAACCTGAATTAGTAAGTCAATTGAGCTAACTCTTATAAGGAGAAAACGTACTTCTTTCCTTGTTCCATCAGGAAATACTATTACAGCATCTGTTACAGGAAGAAATTGAGATTGCTTCGCCATAATATCTAAAGAATCTGATAGCCTTGAATTTGTTAATATATGAACATAACCTCTTATTTTATAATCCCTGGTGGTATATATAAGGACTTCTTTTTTTTCCTTACTAATTTTCAAAGCCATTATACCTCCTCATATTAAAGAATTTAATTCAGATAGAAATGCATCTATCAAATTTTCTTCATTTACAGTAGCCACAATCTTTCCTTTTTTAAATATAACTGCAGATTTCTTTCCACCTGCAATTCCAATATCAGCTTCTTTTGCCTCACCTGGTCCATTAACACTACATCCCATAATGGCTATAGTCAAGGGTTTTTTCAAATTTCTCACCAGTTTCAAAACGGAAGCTAATACACTCAACATATCATACTCTAATCTCCCACAGGTTGGACACGAAATGATTCTAACTCCCATACTCCTTAGGTTAAGGGTGCCAAGGATATTATATGCAGCTTTAACCTCTAAAATTGGGTCTCCTGTGAGAGATACTCTAATTGTATCTCCAATTCCCTCATAAAGAAGTGTTCCAATACCAATAGCAGATGGTATCTCTCCCCTGCCTGGTAACCCTGCTTCTGTAACGCCAAGATGTAGGGGGTAATCGCTTATAGAAGAAAAAAGGTGATTTGCCTTAATCATTGTCCTCACGTTGCTTGATTTTAGAGAAACCACAATTGAATCAAAATTCAATGATTCTATAATTCGTATCTCATCTAGCACTGATTCAATTAAAGCCTCTGGTGTTGAACCTCTAAATTTCTTTAAATATTTTTCTTTAAGTGAACCGGTATTTCCCCCTACTCTGATCGGTATCTCTCTCTCCTTACATGCCTTAATAATTTCTTTTACTTTCAAACGAGAATTAATGTTACCAGGATTTATTCTAATCTTATCAGCTCCTTGCTTAATTGATTCAATTGCAAGTCGATAATCAAAATGAATATCAGCAATTAATGGTATATTTATTCCCTTTTTTATATCTTTTAATTTTTTTGCAGCCTCAATGGTAGGAATTGCCACCCGAACCATTTCGCACCCTACCTCCTCCAATTCCTTAATCTGTTTTATTGTAGCTCTAACGTCATGAGAGTTAGTTTTAGTCATAGATTGGACAGCAATAGGATTACCTCCACCGATTTTTAGCCTTCCAATTTTTACCACTCGAGAATTCTTATTAGGTTTTAAGTTCTTCAAGTAGTCCCTCTCTTAAAGTGTCTTTAGTTTTGTAAAACTGAACACCTTTTAACCCCTTGATAAATGTAATCTGCCTTGATGAATATTCCTTTGTTTTCTTAGTAATTTCACCCTCTATTTCATTAATATTTCCATTCTTACGATTTAATAGAAATTTGGCAATTTCTCTATAACCTATTGATGTAAACGAATATAAAGATGGATTGTACCCCATGCTTAGCAAGTTCTTAACTTCATCCACAAAACCACATCTAAACATTTCTTTAATTCTTTTTTCAATATTTTTATGAAGAAAATTTCTTTCTGGAAGCAGGCAATACATATTTAGGGGTAATATATTTTTATTTCCTTTCCTCAAATGCTCTGAAAGTGGAATTCCACTTGCTCTAAAAATCTCAAGAGCTCTTGCTATACGTTGTCTATCATTTGGATGTATACGCTCTCCAGATTTTGGGTCGACTTTTGATAACTCTTCATGCATTATTTCTGGTCCCTTTTCTTCCACTTGATTTCTTACTTCTTCTCTTATTTCTTCTGGAACATGTGGTTCTAAGAAAAGACCTTCAAGAATTGCCTTAATATATAATATTGTTCCTCCACAGATGATTGGAATATTTCCTCTAGAGTTGATTTCTTTCACTTTTTCTTTGCAGTCTCTTCCAAATTTAGCAGCAGAGTATTTCTCATCAGGGTCTATTATATCTATGAGATGGTGAGCAACTTTTTCTTTCTCTTCTGGTGTTGGTTTCCCAGTTCCGATATCCATATATTTATATATTTGCCTTGAATCAGCTGATATTACTTCTATAGATTTAGAAACTGATAATTTTACACATACACTGGTCTTACCTGAAGCAGTAGGTCCTATTACAGTGATAACTTGCTTCATCTTTCGAATTTCTTTTCTAAATCACTGATTGGGATTTCATAGATAATTGGGCGTCCATGAGGGCATCGGAATGGTTTATCAGTTCCGAATAGAAGATTCACAAGGTGTTCCATCTCCTGGGGTGTGAGGATGGTCCCGGCTTTTATTGCTAAATTACAACTGATTGACTTAATTATGTTATCAATGGAGGTCTCTCTTTCTTCAGAAAGGTCTTGTAAAATGCCCATGATTCCTTCTTCAGTAATTTCATCTAATATTACAGGGATTCCTTCCCAGATTACAGTATTTCCACTAAATATATGGAATCTAAAGCCTAATGTTCTAAGTTCCTCCTCTACCTCCTTCAATTTTAACATCTCCAGTGGTGCATGTTTTATATGAATAGGGAATAGTAGAGTTTGGGTTGGTGAGGAAGAACTATTTTTTAAGTTATCGTAAATTATTCTCTCATGAGCTGCGTGCTGGTCAATTATAACTAAACCATTTCTTGTTTGTGCAACTATATAAGAGTTATGTAGTTGCCAGAATTTATCATAGCTATCTCCTTTTAAGATAGGCTCTATTTCAAAGGAAAATAATCCTTTCCTATAAGAACTTTCCTCTCCAAGAGTTGTATCCAATACTCTGTGAAGATGTGATAAGATAGTGTTTTCTTTGTGAAAGCGGACCTCTCGTTTTGTTGGATGAACATTTACGTCAACCACTTCATATGGAAGAGTGATGAAAAGTATGAAGGAAGGATTTTCGTTACTAAAGGGTGTGTAGAAATCACGAAGAACCCTGAATACTTTACTATACCATACATTTCTTCTGTTTACAAATAAATAGTATTTTTTCTGTGATGGATGATTGGGTTTCTGAATCCATCCCTCTATACTCAAACCATTCTCCTCTTCATATTTAAGTGGAATAAGACTGTTTAAAAAGGGCTCATCCAGGATTGATAGTAGACGATCTTCCCTACTTCCTGATTGGATATTGATGAAATCTTTACTATTATGAGTTAAGATGAATGAGACTTCTGGGAATGCAATACATTTTGGTATAACTTCTCCAAGAATTTTTCTAAATTCAGCATTTGACGAATGAAGGAATTTCCTTCTTGCCGGGTAATTATTAAAAAGATATTTTACTATTATTGAGGTTCCTCTCTGCCGCTGTTTTGATTTCTCTTCAATAATTTTACCATTTTCTACTCTTATGTATTCACCGATTTCATTATTATTATATTTACTTAGGATTTCTAAATGAGATACAGAAGATATTGATGATAGCGCTTCACCTCTAAATCCCAGAGATTTTATAGATCCTAAATCGTCAACACTTTCTAATTTACTTGTGGAATATCTCTTGATTACAAGCGGAATATCATCTGGATGAATACCTATACCATTGTCTGAAACGCTTATTAACTTTTTACCACCATCTTCAATATCTATTGTAATCTGAGATGCTTCTGCGTCTAATGAATTCTCTATCAATTCTTTAACGCATGAAAAGGGACCTTCAATGACTTCTCCTGCTGCAATTTTATTTTTTATGAATGGGGGGAGTTCGATTACCCTGGGGTGATTTCCTTTCATCCCTTTACTACTGAGAGAGGAATGGTTTTTACAACCTTTTTGCTTATACCACTTTGAACCACAGTATCTACCACCTCATCTATATCTTTATAAGCTTCAGGTACTTCCTCCCTTATAGTTTTGATTGATTTTGCTCGTATATAAATACCCTTTTCTGCTAATTCATGCTGAATATGTCTACCACCTGTTATCTTCATTGCTTTATGCCTTGAAATCGTACGCCCAGCACCATGGCATGTAGAACCAAAGGTTTCTTCCATTGCTTTGTGGGTTCCAAGCAAGATATAAGACGCAGTTCCCATGTCTCCAGGGATTAGAACTGGTTGACCAAGTGAGGCATATTTTGCTGGAATACTGGGATGATTTGGTGGGAATGCTCTTGTTGCTCCTTTCCTGTGAACACACAATACTTTTTTGCTCCCATTAACATCATGAGTTTCTATTTTTGCAATATTGTGTGCAACATCATATATAAGGTGCATATCTAAAGATTCAGCAGACTTTCCGAATACCTCTGAAAAGACATCTCTTATCCGGGACATTATTATCTGACGATTTGCCCATGCGAAATTAGCTGCAGCCCTCATAGCTCCCAGGTATCCCTGCCCATCCCTTGATTTTATTGGTGCACAAATAAGTTCTTTATCCGGTAAGTTAAAATTATATTTATTTTCCACCTTACGCAGGTTATTCACCCAATCACTACAGACCTGGTGTCCAAGGCCCCGTGAACCTGTATGTATCATCACTGTGACCTGATCTTTCTCTAACCCTAGAACTCCCGCTGCCTTCTCGTCATAAACTTCCACAATCTTCTGTATCTCTAAGAAATGATTTCCTGACCCTAATGTTCCGAGCTGTGGTTTTCCTCTTTCAATTGCCCTATTAGATAAAATATCAGGGTTTGCACCCTCTAAACTCCCCCTATCCTCAGTATATTCAAGGTCTTCATCCCAGCCGAATCCTTTTCTTACAGCCCATAAAGGGCCATCTTTGAGTACCTGTTTCAAATCCGACTCAGAAATCTTCACATTACTTGTAGAGCCTACACCACATGGAATCCTGGAATATATCTTATCAGTTAATTCTTTAAGTCTCACCTTTATATCTTCAGAAGTAAGATTTGTCCTAAGAACTCTAACTCCACAATTCACGTCATACCCAACACCTCCAGGAGATATCACACCTTCTTCCATATCCATTGCAGCCACTCCTCCAATAGGGAAACCATAACCCCAATGGATGTCAGGCATTGCAAGGGAATATTTTTGAATCCCAGGTAAATATGCAACATTACGAACCTGTTCAATTGAATTGTCATTTTTGATACCATTAATAAGTTTAGGAGATGCGTATATGAGACCCGGAACCCTCATCCTCCCTTCTTTTTCAATCATCCATTTATATTTTTCTACTTGCTTCATATTTATATTATAGTTACTTTCAATTTTAATTCAAGAGGCGCGGTTCAATCTTGACATGCTTAAACATATTTGTATTATCACACAAAAGGGAGGAACTATGGAAATAAATTTTGAAGCCCTGGATCTTATTAAGAGTGAAGGAATTAAAAAGAAAACAATGGAAGTATGGAAAAAGGCAATAAAGGAAGGTGTGTGGGATGACATATCAGATATACCTTTTACGCTTCTTATTGAAACCGAAAAAACCCTCCTGGAACACACAATTATAGTTACTGCCATGAGTATTGGGGTTGGCAAAGAAAGAGATGACGTTGATATGGATGTTTTAATATCAGGTGCATTGCTACACGATGTTGGAAAACTTTTAGAGTATGAAAGAAAGGATTTAGAGATTGTAAAAAGTGAATATGGAAGAAGAATTCGCCATCCAATATCAGGTGCAATGCTTGCTCGAGAGGCTGGGTTACCGTATGAGATTCAGCATGTTATAATGGCACATTCTGTAGAAGGTGAAAAGGTAATTAGAACTCCAGAGGCTGTTATCGTTCATCACTGTGATTTTATTGATTTCCATATTGAAAAGACGAAGATAGCTTCGCTTCAGTGAAAAATGTTCACCCCATTAGATAATTTCATATCTAACGGGGCAAGAATTGAAAAATTAAAAATTTAAAATAAATAATTTTGTATTTTTGTTTATCTGTGTTTATTTGTGGTTAATAAATTTATGGGTTGTGTGTGATAATTTTGCACTTTACGTTTTTCATTTTGCAATGGTGACAACTAGAATACACTTATTTGTACGTATTTACCCGGGTTTTTTCTTATATCAACAAGTAAACTATCCAGATTAGCTGAAACTCTAACCAAATTATCATAAAGACCTTCATCATATATCATTTTACCAACTGTTCCCTTCTGGCTATTTATCTGCTTGATAGTGGTTTCGAGTTCTGTGATCGCTCCGGATAAATCCTCCATCGTGACCTTTGCCTGTTCTAAATCTCCTACCCCCTTATCTATCACTTCTTTGAGTGCGGCTCTATTTTCCTTAAGGATAATGTTAAGGTTGTTAAAGGAAGATTGAAGACTCTGCAAAGTTGTTCCTCCTTCACCAAGTGCATTCTTTAATATTTTTATCAAGCCCTCTGCCTGCATTGCAATGGTTCCAATTTCTACAGTAGAAAGACCAAGGTGTGGTTGACCCAAAAGGGGTTTAGATAAATCAAAGGGTTCTTCTGATACACCCGGGTTGATAACTACTGTTTTTGTGCCACTTATCATAGCAACATCCTGTATTGAAGCAACTGCGTCTTTCTTAAGTATAATGTCTTTCTCAATCCAACCTGTTACAAGAACTCCCTCCTTTTGCATCTCCAAATTAACAACTTTCCCCTTTTTTATACCAAAAACTCTTACTGGATCACCAAGTTTTAAACCGCTTACATCATTAAATAACATCTCGAAAATATAGCCTTCCCTGGCCACTTTGAATCTAAGTAGCCATAACTGTCCAAATACGAAAAATACTACAATAATAGTCAGGAAAATTCCAACTCTTACTGCAATGGATTGTCTTTTCATTATAACCTCCTAATCAAACACCAATCTTGACACTACATAGTCAAGGAAAAGAATAAGAATAGTGGATGAGATTACAGCCTTTGTTGTAGCTTCTCCAACACCTTCTGCTCCACCTTTTGCTCGAAGTCCATAGAAACATCCCATAAGTGTTAGAGTCAAACCAAATGTCATAGATTTAATCAATCCTCCATAAAGGGTTATTGGTATGTAATCCAACCTTACGCCTCTCCAGAATACAGCATGTGAAATATTTAAACTATACACGGAAAGCATCCAGCCACCTATTATCCCGGTAAACTCTGCGATAATTGTGAGGATTGGAAGAACTATAATACCAGCAAACACACGTGGAACAACTAAATGCTCAATTGGATTTATTGCAAGAGCCTCTAAGGCATCTATCTGTTCAGTTACCTTCATTGTTCCCAGTTCTGCTGCTATTGAGGATGCTACTCTTCCTGCTATTACTAACCCGACAATTAAAGGTCCGAGTTCTATGAATAATGCCTTAGTAACAGCCATTCCAATATAAACATCGGGCATATAATTCTGCCCCTGATAATATGCCTGATATGCGGTAACCATTCCCATGAAAACAGAGGTAAATATGACAATTGAGATTGACTTCACTCCTTGTGAATGTATCTGTTCGATAAAAAATCCAAATTTTCGGTATAGACCTCGTAGATTAAGCAGTACCTGCCAGAGCAGTATAAGCACTGAGCCCACATATTCCATAACATCCAAAAATTTTTCTTTTAGTGCAAGCATGTCTAATGAGTATAAAAAAAAGTCTTTATGTCAAGTGGGACACTAATTGTTCGTATTCCATCTTCGGTTGTTTACCCAACATTTCTACAGTATTTTTTCCTGCGCAAACTTTAATAAAGATGGGTGTATTTCTGGTGTAGCAGCTATTATATTACCCTTAAGAATTTCTTCCCTTCCGTTTTCATCTGTAATTAATGCACCTGCTTCTTCTACAATTAGCCATCCTGCTGCAACATCCCAAGGGGAAAGACCAAACTCCATATCACCATCTATTCTACCTGCTGCAACATATGCTAAGTTTAGTGCAGCTGAACCAAATATGCGTAATGAATTCACTTCAATGATGAGCTCTTTTAATGCATTCATAAATCTCTCGCGGAGGTGATAGGCAGTAGGAGGAAATCCAAGGGCAATAAGAGCTTTTTCGAAATCTTTTATTTTGGATGGTTTTATAGGATAACCATTTAGAAAAGCACCATTTCCCCTTGTGGCTTGGAATAATTCATCCTTAATTGGGTCGTAGATAATACTTGTTTCTATCCTTGATTCCAATTCGTAGGCAATTGATACACAAAAATGCGGAATTCCATGCATAAAATTGTGCGTTCCATCCAATGGGTCAATGAGAAATCTACCCCGACCTTTTACTTCTTTGCTTTCTTCTGCACAAATACCAATATCAGGAAATTCCTTCTGTAATTCTGTAACCAGGAGGTCTTCAGCCTCCTTATCTGCTCTTGTAACGTAATGGCTAAATCCTTTTTTCTCTATGTCGCAAGACCTTAACCTTCTAAAATAATTTTTAATTAAATCTCCAGCCTCTTTAGCAAGTTCAGTTATAGTGTCTAAAATTTTATCTGTCCTTCCTATATCATTATTACTAAAGCTATGATTGAGTTTGGAGGACTTACTACGTCAAGGCGC
>SOIB01000080.1 GCA_004377355.1 Candidatus Stahliibacteriota bacterium
CTTACCCTGAACCAAATCAGGCGAAAAGAGAACATGATAGATTAAGGTCTATATTAAAGGGTTTTGGTAGTGAAGTTATTGATATTCCTGAACTACCAGGTCATCCAAATTCAGTGTTCACAAGGGATACTTCTATATGTACTCCAGAGGGATACGTCAAGCTGCGAATGGGATTAGAAAGTAGGAGGGGAGAGGGGGAGTGGATGTCAGAGATTTTGGATTCACTCGGAGAGCATAGAGCAGGAATTATAAAAGAACCAGCAACCATTGAAGGAGGAGATATCATACTGGGGGGTGAAGTCGCCTTTATTAGTTTATCCAGTAGAACAAATGAGGAAGGTGCAGGAAAGGTCACAGAGTTACTTATGGGAATGAACTATGAGGTGAGGACAATTAATCTCCCGAAACCTTTCTTACATATAGGTGGAGCAATGAGTATAATCGGTAGGGGGTGTGTTCTTTGTTGTGCGGGAGTATTTCCAGAAGAATATTTTGAGGGATTCGAGGTAATTAAAATATCTTCTGATAAATTCATCACTGGAAATGTTATAACACTGGGAGATGGTGAAGTTATTGTAGAAGTCAAGAATTTCCTGGTTATAAAAAAACTCAAAGAAAAGGGATTTAAAGTTCATACAATCGAACTATCAGAATTCATAAAGGGAGGAGGTGGTCCAAGCTGCTTAACACTTCCTATAGAAAGGGAATAGAAATTAATCATTGAAATAAATTAAAGGAAAAAATGAAGGTTGTTGGTGCAGATTGTTGTAGTGGAGGTTGGTTTGCAGTCTCGATTATTGATGGTGTGGAGTGGAAGACATCGATTTTTCCAGATATCATAACTTTATGGAAAAATTCTAAAGATACTTCACTTATACTCATTGATATCCCAATAGGTCTAAGAGAGAAAGACACCAAGGAACGTCTTTGTGATATCGAGGCAAGAAAACTTCTCGGTCGGAAAAGAGCTATGAGTGTGTTCCCCGCACCATGTAGAGGTGCTTTATATGCCCAAAATTACAAAGAGGCTTGCAGTATCAATGAACGGATGACGGGTAGAAAACTAACCATTCAAACCTGGAATATAATTCCAAAAATTAGAGAAGTAGACGCACTAATATCAAAAGAGAAACCCACGAGATCTAAAATACGGGAAATTCATCCAGAGGTATGCTTCTGGGCACTTTTGGGCGAACCGATGAAGCACTCAAAAAAGATAGAGGCAGGATTTTATGAGCGAAAAGAACTACTGAAATCCATATTTCCTTATGCAGAGGATATAATAAACCATTCATTATACACCTATCGTCGAAAACAAGTGAAAAAAGATGACATCCTCGATGCTCTTGTAGCAGCAGTTACTGCAACTGGAGGAAGTGATGCTCTTGCTTCCATTCCCCAGAGACCTGAAATAGATAAAAAGGGTGTTACCATGGAAATGGTTTACCTTAAAACCTAATTGTATCACAAGGTGCTCTAACTTTTACAAATAACAATAAAAACTCTTGACATCTTTTTAATCTTCTACTACAATTTTATTGCGTTTACAAGGAGGTATAATGAGCGACTTAATAATCATCGGTGGTGGAATAATAGGTGGAGCTTCTCTTTATTACCTTTTAGAGAAAGGATACGATGGTAAAATTCTCATCTTGGAAAGGGGCGATGCACTTGCACAAGAATCAACCTCTCTATCTGCAGGAGGTGTAAGAAATATATGGTCTACAACAGTCAACATGAAAATGACATCTTACTCTATTAAACAATTTAGTGAGTTCAAGGACCGTTTTGGTATAAATATTGGATTTGAAATGAATGGATATCTATTTACATATTATGAGAAGGAATGGGAGAATATAGTGAAATTTAAACCCAATTGGGATGAGTCAGGTGTTGATACAGAATTGCTTTCACCAGAAGAAATTGAATCTATGATTCCCGGTCTTAAAACAGGTGTAGATCATCTCGACCCTGATATTCTCGAAATGCTTTCCATTTCTCCAATTGTTGGTGGTTTATTTGGTAGAGGTTGTGCAATATTGAATGCAACTTCTGCAGCACAAGCATATTTTGAATATTCCACTTCTAAATACCCTGAAAAGGTTACTGTAAGGCTAAACACAGAGGTTGATAAAATTATCATAAAGGGAGATGAGGTTAAAGGTGTTAAAACAAAAGAGGGAGATGAGATTCCGTGTGGAGGTGTTATTTTAGCCGCAGGAGCTTGGTCGGCGGAAATACTTGAAAGGTCTGATGTCCAGGAAGATCTTAATATACCTGTTGTTCCGATTAAAAGAATGTTATTTGTTGTATCTCAGCCAAAGTCTATAAATTATGAGAAGATTCCTCTTACCATAATAGATAAAGGTGTTTATTTTAGACCAGAGGCTGAAAACCTCATTGTTGGATGTGCTGATAAGAATCAAAGACCAGGTTTTGATACCAAGCCTAACAGAACTTATTATGAAGATTATGTGAATTTATATATGCAGGCAAGAATTGACGGTGCAGAATACTGCAGGATACAAAATATGTGGGGTGGTTTGTATGCTGATAACACTGAAGACCACAATGCAATAATTGATGTACATCCTGTAATAAAAAATCTTTACATTATTACGGGTTTTAGTGGTCATGGCATAATGGCAGCTCCTGCAGCAGGTTTATCAATTACGGAGATAATAATGGATGGAGAAATGAGAACGATACCAGAGGCTTGTTCATTAAATCTTGAGCGTTTTAAAAAAAGGGGACTCGTCACAGAAACTATAGTTATCTGATATATAAGGTTGTCTTGACTTTTATAATATTTTTCTTAAAATACTAATATGAAGAGGGTTGCTCTAGATGGTGATTTATTATACTTCCCCTTAGTGGAATTATTTTATCTTCTTTCTCGATTCAGAAAGACAGGAAGGTTAATCATTAAAGAGAAAGGCAATATTTATATATCTGAGGGTAAGGTAACACACGCTGAAACCGAATATACTGATGGACTTGACGCATTTTATGCCCTCTGTTTGGTCAAAAGTGGAAGTTTTAACTTTCAACCCAATGAAAAAGCAATCATAAATACAATATCAAAACCCCTATCTGAATTATTAAAGGAAATAGACACAAAAGAGGCAGAGTTACGTGAAAATAATAAGGACCTTCCTCCACTTTCCACTATTCCGGAAAAATCTACAAAGGTTCCTGAAGGTGAAAAGGTGGCTTTAAAAAAAGATGAGTGGAGAGTTCTTATTTTAGCTGATGGAAAGAGGACTATTGAGAAAATTATTGGGGTTAGTCCATTATCTGAAATTGACACTTATAAATCTTTGTCCCGGTTGTTTAAAGAAGGTCTTATATATGATCCGAAAGAAAAATTACGGATTCTAAGTGAAGGTATTGATAAGGTTAATAAGTTTATAAAAGCCTTCGGGGATGGACCTTGGATAAAATCAGCACAGGAATTTATAAAAGAGAATGAACTTGAGGATGCTATTTCATTAGCTGGTAATTACTTGGTTTTGCTAAAAAAAAGTTTCCCACTTGATTTAGATGAAACAAAAGAATTCTTTAATAAACTTATGTTAACATTAAGAGAAAAAGCATCCGAAACTCTAGGAAAACTTCTGGTGAATAAAAAGATGAAGGAGTTACATGAGTCCTGAGGATTCATTTAATAATATCTTAACCCTTCCAAAAGTAAAAGGTTTTGCTTTCGTATCTTCTGAAGATGGTTCTGCAATAAAAAGGGGTGGTGAAACACCAGGTAATATGGATGAAATTGTTGCCTTTATTGGTTCAGCTGCAGAGATTATTAGCGAATCATGTAGTATAAAAGAATTTAAGTGTATAAAAGTGATAGGTTTAGATAATTTGGTTATAATTCCATATCAACATAATTATTTAGGCTTTATCATAGATGAGGATGAAAAAAACATTGAAAAGGAAATAATAAATAAATTAAGTGAGGAGGAAGGAAAAGCTGAAATAATAATCAATAAATTGTTAAAAACAAAGTTATCTCAACTCAATATGCTAATTGATGAATTTGTAAAAGGTGGAGATAGATTAATATGGCATGATTATGTTTCCAAAGGTGTGACAGCTTTAAGTAAGGGAAGTAAAATAGAGAATTGTATATCAATTGAAGATGCAAAATTAATCACAACGAATTCTAAAGACCTTACCCGTGAAGAAATCAACAAATTTATGAAATTATTACTGGATTTTATAGTAAAAAAGGCAGTGAGTGAATACGGTAGTGACGAAGCAAAGAGACGAGTTCACGCTGTAATAAAAAGGATGAGTAATAAGTAATATGATTGATCTATTAGAATTAAAAGATACACTTGATGTAGATGCCACGTTTAGATTAAATGAACCTTTGGAATATACAGGCACACTGGAAAATGCAGATAATGCATTGGAAAGAATAAAACTTGTTTTAACACAGACATTTGACGCCCTTGACATACCACCTTTTAAGCAATTTATTATTTTTGGAGATGATAAAACAATTCTAATTATACATTATAAGGAAGAGATAATAGGAGTAGTTTTTCCAAATAAAATTGATCTTGAAGATGTGAAAAATCATATTTATGAGAGAAGTGAAGTAGTGAAGAAGAAGGAAAAAATTGCAGTCATTGAAGAGGAGATATCTGAAGAAGAATCAAAAGAAGAATTGGCAGTCGAAACAGAAGAGGAGATATCTGAAGAAGCAATAACAGCAGAGGAAGAGGTGATACCCCAAGAAGTAACAACAGAAAATGAAGATGAGATTACAGAAGAGAGTAAGGTTATAACCGTCGAGAAAGAGATTTTAGATACTTCGGTTATTGAAAAAATAAGTGATATTGCGCATCAATATCTTGGAGATTTCTCCCTCGATATTGTATCCAATGTTATAGAAGATAGTGATTTAGATAAAGAGAATCCATCAATGGATCAAGTACTCGAAGTAACCAATTCTCTGAAAAATGCCGCCTCTTTAATAATTGGACCAACAAAGTCAAGTGAATTAGAAAAAGACATTTTAAAAGTGATTGAGGATGTAGGATGAATCTTTTTTTATCTTTAGTTATTTCCTGGTCTAAAGGAATTATCCAAGCTAGACTTATGAGTAGTTATGCAATAATTGGGTCTGCAATTTTTCTTTGGATTACATTTGTTATTTTTGGAATCATAGCAAGAAGATTCGAATATGTTTTAAAGAAGAAAACTCAGTGGCAATTCATTCTTGCTGCTCCTTCAGGAATTATTGTATATGCAATTCTCCAGTTCTATTCTACGAGTTTTCTCGGAAACTTAAAAATGGCTGGTATTATGGAGATTATTGCTTATTCATCGTTCTTCCTTTCTGGTGTATTCTCGCTAATTGGTGCCTTGCGTTTTAAAAAAGTAGTCTCACCTCGAAGCGGAGGACATTATGAAAGTTAATTTACCTTTTGAGTTATTATTTGGAATTGGAATATTATTATTTACTTTTTCAATTTTTATATATGGATTGATAATAAGGAGGCTACTACCTCTTATAGACCGAAAGGGTATTTGGGTTTTACCAATTATAGGAGTATTATTTCTTTTAGTTTCTACAGTAATTCATTTTTACAGGATTTTCTTTTACGGTGTAGAACTATCAAAGGCAGACCCAGAAGACCTTTTTCCATTAATAAATGGTATGATAAGGGTTAATTCAATGGAAGCATTTTCAATACTTGTAGCTTCCCTCTTGACACTTATTGGTATTACCATATATTATAGATGGATATTGAAGTGAAAATGTTAAAACAGAAACCTAAATTAATTAATTTAGGTGAAAATATGAGGAGGAAATATGCATGCTGCTGTTGATTTTTTTGTTAGAGGTAGTTGGGCAATGTGGCCACTACTGATTGCTGCAATTATTGGGTTTTCTTACATAATAGAAAGATTCATCACCTTTTCACGTGCACGAATTGACCCTGAGGTATTTATTTTTGATTTACTAAAAATCTTCAAAGAGGATGGTGTGGCTGCAGCAATCAAATATTGTAAGAAGGTTACAAGTCCAGTGGCTAAGGTACTTCAACCAGTCCTTGAAAAATATCAGCATATAGGAAAAGATAGAGCAGTTCTGGAGGAGATACTTACAAGAGCAGCCACCAAGGAATTGGCATTTCTTGATCGTGGTATGCTGGTTCTTGCATCTGTTGCTAATATATCTCCAATGATTGGATTCCTTGGAACGGTTTCCGGGATGATTAAGGCTTTTACCGCTATAGCGCTGGCTGGAACTGTCGAACCAACACTGGTTGCATCAGGTATTTCAGAGGCACTTATCACTACTGCTACTGGTTTGGCTCTGGCCATTCCGATTTCGGGTGCTCATGCATACTTCACACAGAAGGTAAACGCATATACAAGGTCAATGGAGGAAGCTTCTGCTGCTTTGATGGATGCATTGCTGGAGGCATAAATGAAACTGAGAGAGAAGGCTACAAGGATGGCAGAAATTCCAACAGTATCAATGGCAGATATTGCTTTCCTTCTGTTGATCTTTTTTATGGTAACAACGGTGTTTGCAAATGAAATTGGATTGCAAATTTTACTTCCCGAAAAGGGTCAGGAAGTAAAAGTTAAGTCTGAAAATATCCAGAAGGTATATGTAGAAGAGACGGGGGGAATAAGACTGAATGGTGAACCCGTCGATCAAGATGATTTTGTTAATGAAATAAAGGCGATTCTTTCAGTTAATAAAGATGCGATTTTTTCCATAAAGACTCATCCCAAATCGAAATATCAGTATATGATAAATGCTTTTGATAAGTTAAGACTTGCAAACGCTGAACGTGTCTCCCTTGCGCCATCGACAGAAGAGTGAGGTGAATAATGCAGTTAAAAAAAGCAAAGCTTCAAGCTTCAATACCTACATGTTCAATGGCTGATATAGCTTTCCTTTTGCTTGTATTCTTTATGGTAACAACGGTATTTAGAGCAGAGACTGGTTTAAAAGTAATCATACCTCAAGCAGAAGCAGCGAAGAAGATACCCACCAAAAATCTCTCAAATGTCTGGATTGCAGAGAATGGAATTGTTTCTATAGACGATGTCCTAATCTCACAAGAAAAAATATCCATAATAATGTCCAGAAAAAGAATGATCAATCCCGACGTAATCGTTTCAGTGAGATGCGATAGAGCAACAAATTACAAACTTGTTGAAGATGTATTTAATCAATTTATTGATGCAAGTGTGCTAAAAATATCACTTGCTACAACAAAGAAAAGGGGGTAAAATATGGATAATGGTGTTGACCTTAAGAAACTATATCCTTTCCATATGAGAATAGCCCTTCTTCTCACTCTTGTGATATTTATTTTAGGATTTATGTTTATCCCTGAACAAGAAACGCGGGAGTATAAACCAAGAATTCAAAGAGTGATAGAGGTCCAAAAACTTCCTCCCCAACTTAGGAACATAATTAAGCCACCTCCACCTCCAAAACCCAAGATGCCAGTTGCTGCGGAGAGCGATGAAGAAGTTGAGCAAGAAACAATTAAAGAAACAGGTTTTACGGGTTATGAAAGGAAGGAGGCTGAGGTTGAATTTAATGCTCCACCTTTTGTCCCTTATGAAATTGCACCAAAAGCGTTAAACTTGAACGAGGTGAAAAAAAGAACTGCCTATCCAGAATCAGCAAAAAGATTGGGCATACAAGGAACCGTATATCTAAAATTAGGTGTTGATAAGAAGGGGAAGGTAAGAAAAGTAATTCTGGTGAGATCCTTATATCCAGCCCTTGATAAAATCGCATTGAATATGGCTTGGGAGATACTCTTTAGCCCGGCGATGCAGCGAGATCAGCCCGTGGATGTATGGATTTCTTTCCCTTACACATTTTCTCTTGAAGATTAACATTTAAAGGGCTCCATTACCTGGAGCCCTTTTCTTTTTTGATTTATGATAGATCTATCCCTTGACGATTCAATTCAATGGGTAAAAGGCGTAGGACCATACAAAGCAAAATTATTGGAACGCTTTTCTGTAAAAACTGTTCGCGATTTTCTCTATCTTCCTCCACGCAGATATCTTGATAGGAGCGAAATAAAACAAATTAAAGACATTAAGGTTGGTGAAGAAGTTACAATTGAAGGAGATGTAGTATTAAAAAGTAGAAGAAAGAGCAGAAAGAATATTCTTATTATAGATATTGTTGTATATGATGGAACAGGTATGATTACAGGACGCTACTTTAATCAAGATTGGGTATATAAGCAATTTAAAAAGGGTCAGCATATCTTCTTTAGCGGTAAGGTTGATTACTTTCGTGGATTTCAAATTATTAATCCAGATTATGAATTTTTGAGTAAAGAAGAAAAGAAACTCATTCATACTGGAAGAATTATCCCATTATACACATTAACAAAAGGTCTTGGTCAACGATTCATGAGAAAAACAATTAATTATATACTTAACAATGTCCTGGATAAAGTAGACGATCCAATACCTTCAAATTTAATTAAAAAGCACAATCTAATCACACTTAAAGAAGCTCTACAGAATCTTCATTTTCCCTTGAGTAAAGAATTAATAACGAAGGCTAAAAGAAGATTTGCTTTTGATGAGTTGTTTTATTTTCAATTATTTCTTTCACTTAGAAAAAAAGAAAAAAGAAAGAAAAAGGGGTTTTCTTTTACTGTAGAATCCAATCTTGAAAAAAGATTTTTATCAGCACTAAGATTCAATCTCACTAATTCACAAAAGCGGGTTCTAAATGAAATCAAGAAAGATATGAAATCCCCAATCCCAATGAATAGACTACTTCAGGGAGATGTGGGCTCAGGAAAAACAGTAGTTGCTTTAGCTTCCATGTTAATTGCTGTTGATAATGGATACTATTCTGTTCTAATGGCGCCCACAGAAATACTTGCATATCAACATTTTTTCGTTATAAGAGAATTTCTATCCTCATTACCTGTTCCTGTCTGGCTTCTTGTGGGTGGAATGGGTTCCCGGGAAAAAGAAGAAATATTAAGAGATATACACAAAAAAAGTGGTATTATTATTGGAACCCATGCTTTACTGGAAAAAGATGTAAAGATACCAAATTTGGGGATGGTAGTAATAGATGAGCAACATCGTTTTGGTGTAGAACAGAGAGCAAAAATCCTACAAAAAGGAAGTAAACCAGATACTTTGGTGATGACAGCAACACCAATACCAAGAACACTTGCTCTCTCTGTATATGGAGATTTAGAGTTGTCAACTATTGATGAAATGCCACCCGGCAGGGTTATCCCTCGTTCAAGGTGGGTTAAGAAAGACGATAAGAGGAAAGATATTTACGATTGGGTTCATAGAGAAGTTATTGAAAAAGAAGTAAAAGCATATATTGTATTACCACTTATAGAAGAATCAGAAAAAATTGACCTTTATTCTATTGAGAAAGAGGCGGATCTGCTTATAAAAAATTTCTTTCCGGATCTAAAGGTAGGCGTGTTACACGGTAGGATGACTCGTGCCGAAAAAGAAAGAATTATGGATAGTTTTAGAGGACGAGAGTTTAATATTCTCATAACTACTACTGTTATTGAAGTAGGGATTGATATCCCTCATGCTAATATAATGGTGGTTGAGAATGCAGATAGATTTGGACTTGCCGGGCTTCATCAGCTTAGAGGTAGAATAGGAAGGGCTGGAGGAAAGGCATATTTTATAATGATTGCTCGCGATGATAATATTACAGAAAATAGTAAATCTCGGCTCAGTGCTCTTGAAACAACCACTGATGGATTTAAATTATCTGAGGTTGATCTAAGGTTACGTGGACCAGGAGAGTTTTTCGGAACCAGACAGCATGGTTTTCCTGACTTTAGATTTTTTAATCCGATTAAAGATAGAAATTTAATCGGTCGGGTAAGGAATGCTGTGAATGAGGTTCTAATTAATGAGTATGAAGATAAATTTAAAGAAAGACTTAAAACTATCCAGAAAGCTTCAGAATTTATTGATATTGGATGAATTTAGAGTAGATGGGTGAATGAGTAGATGACTTTATGAGGAAAATAAAGAGAATGGGTAAATGTGTAAATGAGACTATGAGTATAACAAAGAAAATGAGTAAATGAGTTTATGAGGAGAATAAAAAGAATTTAAAAACTGTTTAATTTTTTAATTTTAATTATATCTTGAATCTCAGAGAGAGATAATTTACTGATTTACCCATCCACCCTTAAACTCATTTACTGATTTTCGATAAATCCGGTATAACTTCTTCTTTTCTAAGTCTTTCGTATACAGGATGACATGCGGAACAAATCTCTATATGTATTGATTCCTTAGTAGACCTGGTTTTGATTACGTTGCCACATGTACAGGTAATAGTTGATTCTTTATATTCTGGATGTATTTCCTTTTTCAATTTTACTCCTATTTTGACATAAGCTCTAAGAATCCCTTGTTATTCTTTGTCATCTTCATCTTAGATATTAAGAACTCCATAGCTTCAGTGTTATCTGTGACACCACTCAAAATCCTTCTCAAGACCCAGATTCTATTTAAAACTTCAGGATTAAGAAGTAGTTCTTCTTTTCTTGTTCCTGATGCAAGAATATCAAAGGCAGGAAAGATACGCTGATTTGAGAGGGTTCTATCGAGAACTATTTCCTGATTACCTGTGCCTTTAAACTCTTCAAAGATTACGGCATCCATTCGAGAGCCTGTATCAATCAACGTTGTAGCAAGTATTGTGAGGCTCCCCCCTTCTTCAATATTTCTTGCGGCTCCGAAGAAACTTTTTGGAACCCGCAGTGCATTTGAATCAACTCCTCCTGACAGAGTTTTTCCACTGTGGGGGATAACAAGGTTATTTGCTCTGGCATATCTGGTGATTGAATCAAGTAGTATAACTACATCACATCCAAATTCTACAAGTCTCTTTGATTTTTCAAGAGTCATATTTGCTACATGTAGGTGTCTTTGAGGAGGTTGATCAAATGTTGATGATAGAACTTCGCCAGCAACGGACCTTTTCATATCGGTAACCTCTTCAGGTCTTTCGTCAATGAGAAGAATTATAAGATAAATCTCTGGATGGTTTTCACTAATAGAATGGGCTATTTTCTTTAGAAGTACGGTCTTTCCTGCTTTTGGCGGTGAAACAATCAAACCTCTTTGCCCCTTTCCAAGCGGTGCAAGAAGGTCAATTATTCTCATTGAGATGTCTTCGTCTTTTGATTCTAAGTTAATTTTTTCGTTGGGGTGAAGAGGTGTAAGGGTTCTAAATAATCTTCTTTCAATAGCTTTATCTGTATCGGTAAAATTGATACTTTCTATTGTCTCCATTGAGTGATATTTCTCTGTATTTGCTGGAGGTTTTATAGCCCCTATTAATGTATCTCCAGTTTTAATATTATATCTTTTTATGATAGATGGAGAAACGTAAATATCATCTGGACTTGGAGTATAGTCATTCTCAAGGGATCGTAGGAATCCAAACCCTTCATTTAGAACTTCAATAACACCTTTATGCAGTACCTGTCCGTTTTTCTTTGCACGCTCTTTAAGGATAGAATAGACTAATTCTTTCTTATTCAAATCAGAATATTGAATTCCTAATCTTCGGGCAATATTTTTTAACCCTTTATATTCTTTTTCTTGGAGCTCTCTAATACTCATTTGGGAAATTATAGGACATAATATTTATATTTCTTATATTTGTCAAGCCCCTTTTGGATTTTTTATTTAAGCGAGAATATTCAGAACAAATTATATAAAAAATTTTTTTTACGTTTTATCTAATATTACTATCCTAATTTTTAAAATGTTACTCAGGTGTTATTAATTCTGTTCCACAGCTTTCACAATACCATGCATCTGATTTATTTTTAAATCCACACTTAGGACATTTAATCGTCTGAAATTCTCCTCCACCTTCTTCAGTATCTTCGTCCAATTCTTCTTCAAGATCTGAAAGCCAATCGTTTGATACTCCTACTTGTTCAACTTTTTCTTCCACTAATTTTTCAGTTGCATCCCGAGTGGTGTCTTCGAATAGTCCTTCTTTTGTTTCTTCTAATAAACCCTCGGCAGCTTCTTCTTCTTTTTTAAATAAATCTTCTTCTACTTCTTCCAGTAGACCTTCCGGAGCCTCTTCCTTTTTTTTAAATAGCTCCTCAGTAGTTTCTGCTTCTTTTGTTTCTTCTTTCAATATCTCTTCAATCACTTCAGCTGCCTCTTCCTTTCCTGTAAATATTTCTTCAGCAATCTTTTCTTCTTCGGAAACCTCGGGGAGTGGTTCTTCTTTTATAACCATTTCTTCTTCGGTTCGTATCTTTTCTTCCGTGCTTACTTCTTTTTCTTCTAATTTTCCACCTTCCTTGAGTATTCCTTTAATATCACTCTCTTCTGTGTCAATCTCTTTCATATCTTGATTTAATTCTGTCATTTTTTCTTCTATAGTTTCCTTCATTGATTCATATTGATCTTCTTTATATTCTCCTACTGAATGTCGTAATTCAATCTCTTCTAATTGTTTTTCAAAATCATCCATTTTTGATTTTATCTTTTCCTTCTTTTCTGTAACATCTTTGAGTTTTTCTTTAGCAGCTTCAGACTTTTGAGATAATTGCTCTTGTATCTTGCTGAGTCTTTTTTCATAATCTTCTTTTACCCTGTTATATACAGAATCTCTAAATTTTCCTTTTTTCTCTTCCAATTTTTTAAGCTTATCCTCTAAATCTTTCATTTCAGAGCTCAGTTCTTGGATATCATTAGCCATTATTTGCCTCCTACTTCGAGTAGACTTATATAATTTAAGTTAACACTGAATTCATCCCATCCCCTTTTTATTTTATATTCTGATTCTATTATATCCAGATATTGTTTTTCTAACTGCTTAAATGAAAGTTTTAGAGCTGTTGGTTTATATACATTGTATAGGAAATAGTTATGAAGATTTAATCTTCCTTTTGAACCTAATTTCTTTATATCACCACCAAGTTCCAGGTTTGCTTTTATCACAAGAAGATATCTTATATCTCTATTTATAAAATAAAAGAGCAATTGCTTATCGGAACACTCCATAAGATACTGAATTGCTGTTTTATAGTTACCTTCAATCAGTGAATTTGTAATCCTAAATATCGTATCATCTCTGTAGAAACCAAAATCTTTTACCTGCTCAACTGTGATTTCTTTCTGTCCTTCTTCTAATCTCCCGATAAGTTGTTCGATTTGTTTTCTGAGTTCTTCTCTATTTGTCCCGAAGGAGAAATGCAAAAAATTTAGGGCTTCTTCTTTTATTAAGTAACCAAGACTTTTAACGTGTCTTTTTATCCAGGTAGGAATATCAGAATCATAAATGGGCTTAAAAACCCCAATTAAGCTGTTTTTAATAGGGGGTATATTCTTTTTATTCTGATATGCAAGAATAACTGTATTAGGTTTGATTTTTTCAGGATTTTGGATGAGATTTTTAATTTTATTAACTTGAGACTTCGGGAAAGTATCCACATCATATACTATTATGAGTTTACTCCCAAATAGTGTTTTCATACTAAGATTTTCGATGACATTTTCTGCGTCATCTTTAAAAAAAACTTCGATATTATCTATTTTAAAATCTTTCTTAACTCTACTAATTACCTCTTTTAAATCAAATTCATCACCCGAGATTAGTAAGAGATTATACATGTTTTTCACATAATTTTTAAAGAATTCCTCTACTGTCTGTACTTTCATAGATTAATTATAACAGCATTTGGATTTAAGTCAAGGTTTCCATACGTTTTCTGTCTGAATACTTAAAAATTTTCTAGAAATAATAAGAATTTTTCTAGACAATGAATAACCTTCTCTATCCAATTTAATGATTTATAAATTAGGCA
>SOIB01000144.1 GCA_004377355.1 Candidatus Stahliibacteriota bacterium
CACCAGTCATATAATATTTTTTCACTATATTGACAATAAAAAGATAAAAGAAGAAGTGTGATATTAATTATTTAGTATTTTTTAGACTGTACTCACAATGGAAGGTAGATAGTAAATGTAGAACCATTTCCTTCCGCTGTTACCACATCAACCCATCCTCCTAACTTTCTTAATGAACTATATACTATATATAGTCCTAGGCCAGTTCCACCTGAATTTTCTTTTGTTGTAAAGAAAGGTTCAAAAATTCTTTTCTTAATCGCCTCTGTCATTCCACATCCAGTGTCGGTAATTGAAATAGTCACAAATTTATTTTTACTTAATATGGGAATTTGCCCCTCTCTATTATCAAACTTATCCAAATTTATAGATATGAAACCTTCACCTTTCACAGCATCCCGCGCATTCATAATAAGGTTAAGTAATACATTATATAATATATTTTCATCCGTATTTACCATTATACCATTATCCGGATAAGTAGAAGATAGCGTTATTCTTTCCGGTAGAATTTTCTTAGAAAATTCCACTACTTCGGTGACCACTCTATTTAAACTGCACTTGCCCTCTCCTTCCCTCCCATTTCTTGTATGAGAGAGGAGATTCATCATAAGGGACTTTACTCTCCTCGCTATATTCAAAGCTGATACCACCTCTTCCTGCGCTTTCCTACCCCGTGTTTCCACCTTCGCAATTGAGAGATATCCTATGATACCAACTAATAGATTATTGATTTCATGACAAACACTTCCTAGATGTTGACCCATTGATGCCAGTCTTTGCGATTCTATCATCTTTTTCTGCATTACTTCAATGCGTGAGACATCTTTTGCCATTGAAATACCATGAAATCTGTGTGAATTAGGAGATAAAAGAACAGATGTCCACTCACAGGCTCTTTCATTACCTTCTTTTGTAATTACTCTAGCTTTATGTAAAACTGTAATATCCTCACTATTGCGGTCTCTCTCAACACCTTCCACATCTTTCTTAAAATCTGAACCAATTACATCTTCAATGGGTTTCCCCAGAACTTCAACACCATCCCATCCAAATGTAGATGAAGCCTTCTGATTCCAGTATATAATATTATAATTATAATCCCAACCCACCACCGGGATAGGAATCATATCTAATACTCTATCTAATCCCTTATTAAGGTCTATCATGTATGATTAAAGACACAGCCTAAAATAGCCTGTGCCTTTTCTATTACACCCAGCCTTCTATCTCAAGGTGAGAGATCGCATGGTGGGAAACGAAAACGTATCGTTCCCTGTCCATCGGGGTCTGTATTCGAAGATAAAGCCCTTCCTTATTCCTGTCTGCTACTTCCCCTTCGAATATTGCCCCATCTACGGTCACCACCTTGACAAGGCGCTTTGCTTTCTGTGTTATAAACGCCACGTAACCTCCCTTTTATTTGAGTTCATCAATGAAACCACCACCGTCGTTTGGTCCACCTTTGAGTTCATCAATGAAACCACCACCGTCGTTTGGTCCACCGCGGATCTCTTCCATTCTATAACCATCAAACGCAACTTGATCCATATAATTCGCGTATTCAGCAGGATGGAGGAACCCTACAACGATAAACCATAGATTAAAGATTAGCCACATATAGGCCTCCTTTCTTTACGCCTACGTCTATTTTATAACAAAAATCGTGCCAAAAATCTATCTTATTCATAATGAATTACATAATATTTTTAACTAATGCTGTCATGTGACATAAATGTCACATATAAGAATCTAAAATGCGGAAGTCCTTATTATCAAACAATTTTAATATGTGACATATATGTCACAATTAGTGACATAAATGTCACATTCTTGCTCTTTTAATGTTAAATTTCTTAAGTAATCTATATAAATGTCTTCTGGATATGTTCAGCTTCTCGGCAGCCTTTTTTATGTTTCCGTTCGTTTCGTTTAAAGCCTGCATTATTGTCTCCCTCCTCCACTGTGATTCTATGTTTCTCCAATCAAGAACATCAGCTAATTCTTCTTCTTCCAGTTTATCGGGAAGGTCTCTTTTGTTTATATATCGACCTTTACTTCTTAGGACGGCCATTTCTGTAGCATGTTTCAGTTCTCTTATGTTACCTGGCCATGGATAACTGGTTAGAACCTCCATTGCTCTCTCAGTAAATCCCTCAACCTCCTTATCCTTTTGTTCTGAAAATATTTTAAGATAATGTTTTGCAATAAGGGGTACATCTTCTCTTCTTTGCCTGAGAGGTGGAATCTCGATTGTCACATGATTCAACCTGTAATAGAGATCGTCTCTGAATCCCTTAATCACAACTGCCTGCTCAAGATTCTTGTTTGTTGCGGCTATTATTCGCAAATTCACCTTTCTCCACTCAGTATCTCCAACCCGCCTGATTTCACCACGGTCTGTGACATGGAGCAAGCCTGCCTGAACAGATAAGGGAGCATCTCCAATCTCATCAAGAAACAGAGAACCACCATTAGCCTTCTCACACATTCCTTCCTTATCCTCATATGCTCCCGTAAAAGAACCCTTCTTATGCCCGAATAACTCGCTTTGAAGCAGTGTTTCAGTAAGTGAACTGCAATCAACAGTAACAAAAGGATGGGTGCTTCTCTTGCTGAGTTTATGAATCGTTCGGGCGACGAGTTCCTTTCCTGTTCCAGTCTCACCGGTTATCAGTATATTTACTTCAAGAGGTGCTGTCTCCTGTATTATCTCATAAATTTCCTGCATTGGTTCAGATATTCCAATAATGGAATGGAACGATTCGGTTATAGTTGTCATCTTTTTCAACTGAACATTCTCCTCTTTTAACCTGTAGAGGAAGTCTCCCTTAGAGAATAAAATTCCCAAGAATCTACCCATAGATTGTAGGAATTCCTTATCACTGGGCATGAATACATTTTTATCTAATGTTGAATCAAGATAAAGGGCTCCGTATATTTTATCCTCAGCAGTAATCGGAACACATAGGATGGACCTTATTTGATTTCTATTCACACTCTCAAGTTCTCTGAATCGCTCATCACTCCGAGCGTCCCCTGCTATTATTATCTCACCCCTTGCCGACCGTTCTGTAATTGTGGAAGATATCTTAGTAGCATCATTTATTGTGGTTTTATCAATATTATACGAAGAAATAATAGTCCTTGCCTGGTCTTCTTCTTTTAAAATTATTGCACCTCGTTCAACTTTAAAGAAGTCAATTAAAATAGAAAGCGCCTCATTAAATCTCTCTTCAGAGTCAATTGATGAGAGTAACCGGCTTATCTCTTCATAGGTCCTGACATATCCACTTCTACCTATTAAACTCACCGCACTATGGGAGAGAAGCTTCCTTGTCGTTTCTAAATCGGATCTTGCATTAAGTTTTTCGAATACCTCCTCTGCTTGTTTTAGATGCATAACTGCCTTTTCAATCTGGTTCGTATTATTATAAACACTACCCAAATTTAGATGGGCTTTACCTATATAAAACGGAAGGTCAATTTCCGTGAATAATTCTGTTGCTTTGTCAAGAAAGGAATTATCTTCGTTTATCAATCCCCAGTTAGATAAGAGATTTGCTCTTTCAAAATCTGATTTTATATCATCTTTCTCATCTAAAAATGGTTTAAGGAGCTTTATTGCCTTATCTTTTTTATCCTGATAGTAAAGTGATTCTGATAACCGACATGATAATTCTCTTTCTCTTCTTCGGTCTCCTTTAACATCCTTTAAGACTTTTTTGAACAACGTCTCCGCTCTTTTCCACTCCTCTTTCTGTGATGATAAAATAGCTTCCAGTTCAAGTGTATCTTCACCTTCCTCCTTCAATTCCTTAATTATTCTCATCGTATCATCAAAATTTCCTTTATACATCCTGCTATAAGCCATTTTTTCCTTAAGCAATGAACCAATTGCTCCATATCTCTCTTTTAACTCATTTATTCTATCCTCCAGTCTACTCCAGTAACCCATCCTTAAATAAAGCACTGAGAGGGTCCATAGAGTCTTTTCTTCCATTTCCTTAATTAATGCATCTTTGTAAATTGAAAGTGCAGTCTCTAATTCACCTACTGCTTCTCTATATTTATCGAGTTGTAAAAGAGCAAAACCCTTGTTAGCTCTATGTCCTGCCTCATTATCTCGATACTTTTCATTTCTATCTATTAATAAACATTCATCAAAATATTTAATTGATTCCTCATAATCCTCTTTTTTCTGTTCAGCGAGACCTAAGAAATTCAAGAAACCTCTTTTAAGGGGAATCGATAGACGTTCCTTAAGAGCCTCACTTGAAATCCTAATCACATTATCTGGCTTATCCTCAAGATATGAAATATATGCACGTAGATATTGGATTTGGGGGCTGAACTTCCCCTTATATTTTGAAAGAAGTTTTGATGCATCAGTTATCCTTCCTGTCTCCA
>SOIB01000021.1 GCA_004377355.1 Candidatus Stahliibacteriota bacterium
ACTAACACTCTTCGATGTTCTGATATCTTATCGTCTTTTGGAGTTCGTTTCAATAATCGCGAAAGTATTGGTGCAGCATATTGCATTTCAAAGATAGCGGATGGAAGTTCAATTTCACTCAAAGCGAGGAGTGTGTAATAAAAAGGAAAACGCTTCCATTTACCTTTACCGTCACGATGTAGTTTTAATGCTTTCATTCCTTTTTCTAATCTTCGTTTGGGGTCTTTAAGACCACCAACTGCTAAATGCCTCCAGAGGGAGGCGCTGCATGTTCCGCAACAGTACATTCCTGGCGTACGTTTAGATAGGTCTATTCGACTCATCATTCCAAGGCTTGCTCTTTTTAAGGCATCTTGAACACCTTCATCTTTTAAATCTAAGAGAATTATTGCACGACAGGCTTCTTCTCCAAGGATATGGCCAATTGCAGCACGTGAGTGAACCCTTTCCCCGGTAAAAAGCCTTATACCTTCCTTAAAATCCCTCTCGGTAGGTGCAAACATTTTAGCATAAGAGCCAGATTTACCCTGTCTACCAGCTATCCATTTTGCAACTTCTTTTCTTTCAGAATTTGCAATGGAATGTCCATAGAAAATAATATCATTTATCGCGTCGAGTGTCAGTGATAAACTGTCGGGATTTAATATTCCCATAAGTACCTCCATATGTTTGTTAATAAAATTATGAAGTTCTAAGAAGTGTATGTCAAGGATTTTTCGAAAGGATTCAAGGGGTCAAGGGAAAGAGGTTCTGGGTTCTGGGTGCTGAGTCCGGAGTGATTTAAATTTTTTAATTTTTCAATTTTCATTTTGCATTTTTCATTGAAAAAACGAATAGTTTTTGTCAGGAATACTTGACTCATTTATAATTTGAATGTAATAAAGAATGATGGATAACAGTAATATGAATGAATTAATTCAATATTACAATGAGAGGGCTGGGGAGTATGAGGAGGTTTATATGGGTAAATTTCCTTTTATTACAGAATCTGATCCATATAAGAAAGAAGCAGAAGAATTAAATAAGAAAGACGTTGAAGAAATAATTAAAATTACATCAAAATTTGGAAGAGGAGACTTAATTGATATTGGATGTGGGACAGGGTTTTGGTTACCCTACTATGAGAAAAATTGTGATGCGATAACATTACTTGATGATTCGGAGAATATGTTTTCTGAATGCAGAAAAAGGGTTACTGATTTGGGTGTATGGTCAAAGTGCCATTTTATAAAAGGAGATTTCTTTACTTTAAATTTTGAAAATCAAATTTTTGATAGTGCTATTGCAGGATTCTTTATCAGTCATTTAGATGTAGAATCTGAGAGAAATTTTTTTAATAGGCTTAAAAATATACTAAGACCAAAAGCAGAATTTTTGTTTATTGATTCAGCCTGGAGCAAGTGGAGAAGTCAGTATAGAGAAAAAGAAGGGCTTCACGAGAGAACCTTAAATGATGGACGTAAGTTTACCATTTATAAAAGATATTTTGATAGGTCTGATGTTGAAAGGATGTTTAAGAATTATCTTTTCAATATAGATTCATTCTATATAAGTGATGCCTTCCTGGTAGCAACAGGAGAAAATCAAATAGGAGAGATAAAAAACTAAAGACAGGAATGCGGTTAAAGGATTCAAATGATAGGAACAATGTTTTATTTTGTATAAATATGGTCTAACGAATTACATCCTTTATTCTTTGCCTTCTTTGAGCACTCGCTCTAATCTCAAAGCTGCGTGTCTGTGATCAAATTTCCTTGCCAATGCTATGGCATTTATAGCAATCTGCTTTCTCAATTTAAAATCTTTTAAAAGCGTAATGACATAATTCGAAAAGATATCATAGTCATCAGCTACAAACATATCTTTTCCATTCGCTGGATTTATTCCAAAAGTAGCCCGTGAAGTAGCAACGACTGGTAGCCCACAAGCCATAGCTTCCAAGAGCTTACCTCTGAACCCGGTGCCTAACTCAATTGGCGCCACAAACACGTCACTATTCCAGTAAAACCCCCGTATATTTTCATTATTGCCTCCATCCTGAACGATTACATTGTTGCTTCTTAGATCAAGGAGTTCTTGAGGTGGATTGAACCCGATTGCGTAAAACCTTGCATCAGGGACTTCTTGTAGGATTTTATTCCAACAGTGATTGATAAAGATTTTCACTGCATCTACATTGGGATAGTGTTGAAAATTTCCTACATATAGAATATTTTTACTATCTCTATTCCAGGCGCTCTCCTTTGGAGGAGTAAAAAAATCTGTATCGACTCCATGAGGTACCACACTGATTTTATCTTTCAAGTCAGGAGCGTAATTTATCAGGATATCTGCGTCCTCCCTGGTTAAAGTCAAAATTTTATCAACAGTGTTATACATCTTAAACTCATAATTGAATAACTCTTTTATTGTATCGTCACTAATATCCTCTCCTTTTTGGGTTCTCAGTTCAAACGCCTTAGTATAACATTCATGCACTGAAATTATAGTTGAAGTATCCGTGGGGATAAGGCTGTGGTTTGCCTCCAGGTATTGCCCCATCATCGAATATTCAGCAATAATGGCATTAAAATGCTTCTCCTTTAAAGTCAAATTCAATGCATCTTCAATACCCTGGTAAAATCCTCCATCTCCTGTTAAGAAGAATTTTGGTCTATTCAATCTTTTATATAGTGCCTCCATTTCATCATGTGGTCTTTCGTCAACTGAATCAATCAGGATAATCCTCTGACAAAAATTCGGAAGACTCTTATCCTTTCGATCCTCCTTGCTGTAAGCCGGGGCAATTAGTGTTATTTTGTGTCCCATTAAAGACAGATTCTTAATTCTATGATAGATGAGGATGGGACCACCTATAATGTCTGCTCTGGGAAGCAGCTTACTTAGAAACAGTAGATTAAGGCTCATCTTCTTTCTCCTTCAATAATTTCCCTTATACTCAAGCGGACTTCTCTTTTGCTTGTATATTCCATTAATTCCTGCCAGCGTTTTTGCAGGCTGCATAACCTTTTAAAAGGGTCATACTTTGGTACAGCATCAGTTCTGGCAAGAACAATATTATTTAATGCCTCTTCGCTACCTTGTCTATCACCCCGGGCAAGGTATTCTTCAGACAACAGTTTACATGACTTTTCGATTTTCTCCTCAAGGTCTCTTTTCAAAAAACAACCAGGATAGGGGTCAAAATCCTCAGGGTAAACCTTGGTCATCCCTTTTAAATCTTTTTGATGCTCAATCTTTGCTCGTTCATAGATAAAACGCTTGATGTCCTCCCTTAACTGCATCCAGGTGGGGTGCTTCCTTGGTGGTGGAAAGTGCGTAATAGATAGTTGACTGTCAAGGAAAAAGTGAAAACCAAACATTCTTGCATTTATCAAGAAGTCTATATCCTCTCCTCTCGGGACATTGGGGTCAAAAGGAACAACAGTAAAAAGGTTTCGATGGATAACCATGTTCCCACCAAATACAAAAGGTGTCTCCTTCAGCCTTGGCTTTGTTCCAATAACCTTATCAAATGCCTCATTCATCCTTTCATATTGGTCCCAATATTTCATCCAGGGGCGGGAGGGTTTTTTTACATGGTAGTCCCCATCAACTTGAAGGTAATATCCCGCAACTGCGTTAACGATTTTTCCTTTAATATTTTTACCGATATGTTCTTTGGCTTTCGTCATGAATTCCGGGTCTTCAAATACCTCGTCATCGTCAATGAGCACTGCTAGTTCAGAACCCAGGATATGTGGGATGAACATGCATAGATTTCGAATGTTGGAATATCCCCGGAGTTGAAGAAGGTTGATATAATAATTTTTACCCTCACTAATCAAAACATTATGTATCTGTTTTAGTTGAGAATACCCGAATAGCAATACTTCTACTCCTGTGGTAGAAGAAGCTATTTTGATGATATTTGCAATCTTCTTCTCAACCTCGGGTTCAATATCTTCTGCAGTGGCGACAGCAATTATTCCCAGTTGAAAATCTTTATCTTTTAGTATTTCTATACTCTGTATAGCTCTAAGTAATGTGCCTTCACTATCAAGAGGTGTGGGATGGTCATAGATATTGTCTCCTTCTCTGAAACCTACGTCACTTTCTCTTGCCCAATATGATGGAATTACCATTGTTACTTTCATCTCATTACTCCTTTTCTACTTTTCACTCTTTATTTCTTAGATATTTCTCCCCACTGCTTTCTGTAAATTTGTTTACCACGAAAGGTGAAATTGTGTATATCTTCATTATAGTATTATATCCGAAGTTAACTTCGGATATACCTTCCTCTGAATGAGATACCAAACTTCTGCACTTTTTCTCACGTAGTTTTATTCCACTTACTTATTGTATATAGAAAGGAAAATTAGATGTCAAG
>SOIB01000081.1 GCA_004377355.1 Candidatus Stahliibacteriota bacterium
TAGCCTTGACAATTGTAGATAAAAAAATAATATTTCTGCAAAATTAACTTTTACGATATAAGGTAAAGGAGGATATAATGGATCATCTCAGCATGTTAGAAAATAATAGTATTTATATTATAAGAGAGGCTTATAATCAGTTTCAGAAGGTTGCTTCACTATGGTCTATTGGAAAGGACTCTACAACTCTAATTTGGCTTATAAGGAAGGCTTTTTTTGGGCAGGTTCCTTTTCCAGTTGTTCATATTGATACAGGTTATAAGTTCAAGGAAATCTACCAGTTCAGGGAAAAATATGCAAAAGTGTGGGAACTGGAATTGATTGTCCATCGAAACGAAAAAGCGATAAAGGATGGTATGGAACCAGGTAAGGGAAAGTTCGAGTGTTGTACAGAGCTTAAAACAAATGCTTTGAAGGATGCTATTGATAAGTATGGATTCCGTGCTCTATATCTTGGTATTAGAAGAGATGAGCACGGGATAAGAGCAAAGGAGAGGGTTTTTTCTCCCAGGGATCAGGATTTTGAGTGGGATTATAAAAATCAACCTCCTGAACTCTGGGATCAGTACAAGTCAAAGGCTCTTGAAGAGGAGCATATAAGAGTTCATCCTCTGCTTGGATGGACAGAATTGGATATTTGGCAGTATATAAAGAGGGAGAATATTCCTGTAGTGGGACTTTATTTTGCAAAAGATGGTAAACGTTTTAGAAGTATAGGATGTGAGCCCTGCGTGAATTCAATACCATCGGATGCAGATACTCTAGACAGGATTATAGAAGAACTCAAGACAACAACTATTTCAGAAAGAAGTGGTAGAGCTCAGGATAAAGAATCTGACTATATGATGCAAAAACTCAGAGCACTTGGATATATGTAAAGGAATAAAATGGAAGATAAAAAAACTCTAAATTTTGTTATTGTTGGTCATGTTGACCATGGTAAATCTACACTCATAGGACGTCTATTTTTTGATACTGATTCTCTTCCATATGATAAGATTGAAGAGGTGAAGAAGGCCTCAGAGGGGCGTGCTGGAGCTGAAATTGAATTTGCTTTTTTAATGGATCATCTTCGTGAAGAGAGAGAACAGGGCGTAACAATTGATACAGCCCAGACTTTTTTTAAAACACCTAAAAGGGATTATGTAATTATTGACGCTCCGGGACATGTTGAATTTGTGAAAAATATGATAACGGGTGCATCACAGGCAGAGGCAGCGTTACTAATAGTGGATGTAGTTGAAGGGGTTGCCGAGCAAACAAAACGCCATGCAAATCTTATTTCAATGCTTGGGCTTGAGCAGATAATAGTTGTAATAAATAAAATGGATGAGGTAGACTATAAAGAGGAAAGTTTCAATCGGGTGAAGAGAGATGTGGGTGATTTTTTCAGCAATACAGGATTAAAAGGAGATTACTATATTCCAATATCTGCTCTAAAAGGTGAAAATGTAGTATCTCATTCTAATTCAATGAGATGGTATAAAGGACCTACTATTCTGGCGTCTCTGGATTCACTTGAGAATAGAGTTCTACCTGAGGATAAGAGTCTAATTTTCCCAATTCAGGATGTATATAAAATATATGGTAATCGTGTTGCTGTTGGAAGGGTAGAAGCAGGATGGATAGAAAAGAATATGAAAGTAAAAATACTTCCAGAAGGAACAAAGATAAAAATTAAATCAATAGAGAAATTTAATGAAGAGAAAAATAGAGCAGTTGCTGGAGAATCAATAGGGATTACCACAGAAGACCCTGCTTTTTTGCAGAGGGGAAGTGTTTTATGCATAGAAGGGAAAGAACCAACCATTACAAAAAGTTTTGAAGCGAATCTAGTGTGGTTATCTAAAGAAGCTTTTGATATTAATGAGAGAATAAGGATACGACTTGCAACACAAGAAACAAGTGGAAATGTGATTTCAATAAAGAAGAGGATTAATTCATCTTCTCTTGAAGTTTTAGAGGAGGATGCCTCGATAATCAAAAACTTAGAGATTGGAGATATTGTGTTTGAGACAAAGAACCCAATTGCTATTACAAAGTTTAATGATATCCAGGAACTTGGAAGATTTGTTCTTGTTCGTGGTAATGATGTGGTAGCAGGTGGAATAATTACCTGAAAATTAAGTGGATCTGAATATATCATCAATTCTTATTTTATTTTTCTTATCTTTTGTAGCTCAAACGTTGAATGCCTCATTAGGAATGGGATATGGTACTATTGCAGTTCCGGTTTTTATTTTATTAGGTTTCGAACCTTTAGATATACTCCCTTCAATGTTATCGGTACAGGTTTTAAGTGGAATTACTACTGCTATTTTTCATTATAGGCATGGAAATATTGACTTTTCGAAGAATAGCAGAGCGCGTAAACTTGCTGTAGTCTTGACGGTTTTTAGTATAATTGGAGGAGGAAGTGCTGCCTTTATGGCAGTTAATATCCCTCAAATCTTTATTAAGATTTACATTGGTGTAATAGCTATTATTATGGGATTACTTGTTTATATATTCAGGAATAAAAGGATTCAATTTAGCTGGCCAAGGATTAATTTTTTAGGCTTTATTGCCTCTTTTAATAAAGGTATGAGTGGTGCAGGATATGGACCAATTATTACAAGTGGGCAGATATTATCCGGTATGGACACTAAGAGTTCAGTAAGCATAAGCTCTTTTACTGAAGCTATCTCATGCCTTGTTGCAATACTTGTTTACATATTAAAGTTAGAAGCGTTGCATCTTGTACTGATATTACCTTTATTGGGTGGGAGCCTTGTTTCAATTCCAGTTGCTGTCCGGATTGTTAAGAGAAGTGAAGAGAGAAACCTTATCGTTGCTATTGGTTTTATAGCAATAGTACTGGGAGTAACAACCCTTATAAAGGTCTTTTTGTTTAGATGAAGGGAGAAATGTAAGTGATTTTTAAAAAGAAGAATAGAATTATTATTCTGGGTATAGATGGGGTTCCATATAGTTTCTTAAAGGAAGGTATAGATAAAGGTACTTTTCCAAATATAGGGAGGATATGTAAGGAAAATACTGGTTTAAAGAGGTATAATTCAGTGTATCCTACAGTGTCATCTGTAGCCTGGACTTCGTATATGACAGGGAAGAATCCTGGTGAACATAACATTTTCGGTTTTGTTGATAGAGAGGTGAATCCTTTTAGATTAAAGATTCCACTCAGCAGAGATAGAACTGCTAAAACCCTATGGAAAATAGCATCGGAGGAGGGAAAAAAAGTACTTGTTATGAATGTTCCTCTGACCTACCCTCCGGAAGAATTAAATGGTATTAATATTTCAGGATTTCTTGCAACTGACATAGAGAAGGGTGTTAATCCTTCCTCATTAGCTTCTTATCTTATAAATAAAAATTACATAATAGATGTGGATCCAAGACTTGCTCACACCAATAGAGAGAGATTTATGAAGGAACTCACAAGAGCTCTGGACACCCGGGTGGAGATTTTTCATGATCTACTAACCAAAGATAGGTACGACCTTGCCCAGTGTCATATTATGGAAACTGATAGAATGAATCATTTCTTCTGGGGTGATTATGAAAATGGTGGAAAATTCAAGGATGATTTTGATAATTTTTACAAGAAGCTTGATGAATGGATAGGTAAAACATATAGTCTATTGAATGCAGGTGATAAGTTCCTCGTACTTTCTGACCATGGCTTCTGTAAGGTAGAATATAATGTAGAGTTGAATCATTTCTTAGAAGATAATGACTATCTTTTTTACGAGAGTGACAATCCAAAAGACATAACAGAACTTTCAAACGAATCAAAAGTATATTCATTAATACCCGGGAGGGTTTTTATAAACCTTAAAGGAAGGGAAGAAAAGGGGTCAGTTTCTGAAAGTGAATATGATAAGCTCCGTCTGGAATTAAAGGATAAAATCCTAGAACTTAGGAGCCCTGAAAATAAACCCATTGTAAAAGATGTATTCTTAAGGGAGGAAATTTACAGTGGTCCTTACTTAAGTCGTGCAGCTGACCTTATTGTTCACCCACAGTGGGGTTTTGATATAAAGGGCAATGTAGCTACAGGTAAGCTTTGCCACGAGCCAGAAGTAATAAGTGGAATGCATACCTATGAGGATGCGCTAATTTTTGGCAAGAATGTTGATTTAGAGGGAGTTAATTCTATACAGGATCCCTTAAGTATGATTTTGCAGCATTGAATAAAAATTAAGTGAATTAGAGCATGAAATTAAAAGAGGTCATAAATATAATTGTTTCTTAAAAATCTTTTCGATTGATTAATAAATTATAATAAGAAACTATTATGTCATTAATAATTTTTTCCCAACTGAAATTTTCTATAACATATCTATAACCATTCTCACCCAACTTTTTTGCATATTCTGGTTTTAATAATAATTTTTTTATTGATTTTGCTAATTGCTGAGGATTCTTTTGCTTTACTAAAATACCTGTCTTATTATCTTTAACTATATCTATTATTCCACCAACCCTTGAAGCAATTACAGGTTTCTTGTACGATAATGCCTCTATTAAAACAACACCTAAAGTCTCAGTATTACCAATTTCATTGATTATCGAAGGAAGAATAAATATTGTGCAAGTTTTATAATGATAAACAAGATCTTCAGGGGAAAGTATACCTAACATTATTATATTATCTTCTAATTTAAACGATTTTATCATACTTTCCAATGCATTTCTTTCAGGTCCTCCTCCAATAATATATAGTCTAATATTAGGAAATTCATCTTTTAATATATTAACTGCTTCAATCAAATATCTTGCTCCCTTCCTTTTTACAAGCCTTCCAGCAAATAGTAATTTTTGTTGTTCAACCTTATAATTAACATCTTTCTCTTCGATAGATGCACCAAAAGGGATTATTTTAAAATTTCCTTTACCTAATTTACCTACAATTTCTTCCTTTGTGAAAGAAGAATTAACCGTTATAATATCAGAGAACTTTATAATTAATTTAAACAAGGGTTTAAGAAATGGAACATAGTAGTTTACCCATATGGGTCCAGTACCATGAAATGTAGAAACTATTTTAAAATTCATAAATATTCGGGGGATTATAATGAAGAAGAAATGTGGAAATGGCCAATGAATGTGTACAATATCATACTTATTTTTTAATAGTAATCTGATAGTGGCTAATGCCCCAAAAAACATATACAATGGAATTAGAAACCACATAAACCGATTCTCTTTTAATTTTTCTGGAACACATTTTTCATGAGATAATACTTCCAGAGACTTAAAAAAATATCTAAAACGATGGACTTTTAACCCATTTATTGTGTGGCTCTTCAATCCCTTGTATGATGAGGTAAGGACTTCAACTTCAATATCTTTTTTGTTATTTAATAAACTGACTGTCTTAGTTAACCAAGGTGTTACAGAATCATTATCATACCGTGCAAATGCAGTAGTTATATATAATACTTTCAAATTTCACCCTTTTATTAATAATTTTAATATTCGTTTATGAATCAAGTTATGCATTTAATTAATTTCGCATTATTTCCTATAAATGTTACTCAACTGTCTTTCCTTAACCAATCATAAGGTATGTTATTTTTATAGGGATCTATTCTGTATTCATCCGGGGCTTCATAATTGTAGGTATCTGTTGGTATGTTAAGTATCACTACCTCTTCTTCTGAAACACATTTAAAACCATGATATACCATTTTGGGAATCTGGATTAGCAACGGATTATGCATCCCAACTAAGAATTCGTTGACCATTCCCTTTGTAGGAGAACCATTTCGATTATCAAAAAGGACGACCTTTGCCATACCTTTTAAGACTGTAAAATTATCTGTTTGCTTTTTGTGGTAATGCCATGCTTTTATGACTCCTGGATATGCTGTTGTAGTATATACCTGACCGAATTTTATAAATAGTTCATCATCGTTTCTTAATATCTCCATTAATCGACCTCGTTCATCAGGAATGGGTTTTAATTTTTTTATCTTTACTCCTTCGATCAAATTTTCTACTTTGTTATTTATTTTTTTCTTCATTGTTTAAATACTCCTTCCTTTGGAAGGATTTTTATGCATGCGAATTTTAGAGCGGTCACCTAAAATTAAGTTTATAGCATTTGGTTTTTTAATATTTTTCGATATCTCTACCTCTTTACCGATGATGGAATTATCAAGTCTGGATGGTAAATCTATGATTTTAGTATTTTCCATTATTATGCTATTTTCTATCTCACTATTTAAAATTTCGCAGCCAAAATAAATAGATGTATAAGGACCGATATAAGAATTAGTGATTTTAGTTTTTTCTCCAATTATTGCAGGTCCTCGAATTACACTGTTTTCAATCCTAACATTTCTTTGTAGAATTACTTTACCTTTGATTTTAGAATAAGAATCTATCATTAGTCCTTTTCCTTTGCTTGCTTTTAGTGAAGAAAGGATAAATCTGTTTGCTTCTAAAACATCTTCCACTTTCCCGGTATCTTTCCACCATCCGGATACCTTATGAGGGAGAATTTTATAGCCATTATCTATTAGCCATTGTATAGCATCGGTTATTTCCAGTTCATTTCTAAAGGAAGGTTTAATATTGTTCACTGCCTTAAAGATATTTTTATCAAATAGGTATACACCTACAAGAGCGAAGTTTGTTGGAGGTGTTTTCGGTTTTTCCACTAATCTTGTTATATTATCATTATCATCTAACTGGGCAACACCAAATTGTTCTGGGTTATCTACTTCTGCCAGGAGAACCAAAGCATTTGCGTCACTCCTTTTAAACTCTCCGATAAACTTAGATAAATCAGTAGTGAGAATGTTATCTCCTAAATACATAATAAAGGGCTCATCCTTGAGATAATTTCTTGCAATTTTTATACAATGTGCAAGTCCAAGGGGTTCTTCCTGATATATATATTTAATATTGAGTCCCCATTTTTTCCCATCCCCAACACTTCTCTTAATATCATCTATTGTTTCCTTTCCTACAATCATTCCAACATTCTTTATCCCAGCTTTTGCAATATCTTCAAGCCCGTAGTATAAAATGGGTTTGTTGGCAACAGGAATAAGTTGTTTTGCAGCTGTGTGTGTTAATGGCCGGAGTCTCGAACCCCTACCTCCTGCAGCAATTAACGCTTTCATATAATTGCCATGGGGTTGTATAGAAAATGATTTATATATTTTCTATCTTTTTCCATATACCTTGTTATAATATTCTTTATATTCTCCAGTGATAACGCTCTTTATCCAGTCAGTATTACTTAGATACCATTTTATAGTCGCTCTTAATCCTTCTATGAAATCAGTTGATGGTTCCCACCCCACATTTTCTTTTATTTTCTTGCAATCCAGAGCATAGCGGAAGTCATGTGCAAAACCTCGAGGGTCTTTTATGAATGTTATGAGTCCATCTAAATATTCCTTACTTTTACCTGTTTCTTCTGAAAGGATTTTACAAATAATGTGTACAACATCAATATTCCTTACTTCAGAATTTCCGCCAATATTGTAAATCTCTCCTATTTTCCCATTCCTTATAACCATATCAATTGCTTTACAATTATCTATAACATATAGCCAGTCACGGATATTCATACCATCCCCGTAAACTGGTAATTCTTCATCCAGAAGCGCATTCCTTATCATAAGCGGAATGAGTTTTTCCGGGAATTGATATGGACCATAATTATTTGAACTCCTTGTAATAATTACAGGAACACTGTAACTTTTATAATAAGAACGACAAATTAGGTCAGCTGATGCCTTTGAAGCAGAATACGGTGAGTTTGGATGCAGTGGACTCTTCTCAGAAAACTTTCTATCTTTCGGAATACTTCCATAGACCTCGTCTGTTGATATTTGAATAAAACGGTCAACCTTATTTTCTCTAGCCGCTTCCAATAAAATCAGTGTGCCTTTAACATTAGTCTTTATAAATGGTGATGCATCGAGCATACTTCTATCTACATGAGATTCAGCAGCAAAATTTACAATTATATTGTAATGTTTTCTTTTGAATAATGAGTTAATTAAATTATTATCAGATATATCGCCCTTTAAGAAACTGTATCTCTTATCCTTTTCAATGTCACAAAGGTTTTTAAGGTTACCAGCATAGGTAAGTTTGTCGATATTTGTAATTTTAATGTCAAAGTGACTTTTTAACATGTATTTTATAAAATTGGAACCTATGAATCCAGCTCCCCCTGTTACTAAAAGAAAAAGTTCCTCAGGTAACTCATTGACTCCTTTTTTCATAAGTTTATCATATTTTTAGTTAGTGGTTTGTCAAGAGATATGTGTTCTACAGACCTTGTTTTTTTATAGAACGTTGGAATTTAATAAAGATTAAATAAATCGCCTGTAGAGAAGTGTAAAGGAAGTTACATACAAGTAGACTGATTTCCACTAATTTCATAGGGGGAAGCTTTACCCAGAAGAGTATGCTAAGTAATCCCAGAATACCTATGAGAAGTGAAAAAGTTGAATATTTGGGAGTACCTCGAGCCATTAAAATTTTAGATAGTAGCATACCGAATAGAAAGAATGAGATAACAAGCGCAAGTAAAATAGTATCACTCTTAAGCACTGCATATTCCTGCCCATATAACAGCCTTACAATTTGAGGTCCATAGTAATAATAAATTGGTATGATAAAAAATGTAAGGGCTCCCACAATGCCAACACTTTTCAGTATATACCGTCTTATTAAATTTTCGTCTTTCAGAGAATATGCTCTTGAGAGATTTGGAAAAAGCCCCGTAAGTAATGCTACAACAGCAGTTCTCGCTAGATTGAGAGGCATAAATACTGCACTAAATAATCCTGCATGGTAATCAGCTTTATCTCCTCCAATTATTTTCAAAAGGATTGGTCCTGCTCTCACACCCCATTGGTTCATTAAGGCTATAAGTCCGGCCATTAGAATAAATCTGACAATTTGAAGATTTATTCTATCAAACCCCTTCCATTTTATAAATAGGTGAGGATTTCTCATAGTCGTCAAAATGAATAATATACCAATAAAAGAAGATATTACAATACTCCATCCTGCCTCTTTTACAGAGAGGTGCATGTATTTGACAATTACTACTAAAAGCAAGAACATTATAAATTCTTTAATTCCGATTACAATAGAAAATATGTGGAATTTCCTATATCCCTGTATTATTCCGTTACAGAATTTAAAAAGAGATAATCCAAATAAACCAATAAGGAACTGAATTAGAATTATTTGACTCCCATTGAATAATTTAAGAAGAAGCAGATCTTTAAAGATAAGGGATACTAAAATTGTAATAAATAGAAATATTAGGTATATTATGGTTGATGTTTGAATTGATTGTTTCACCCCCTTGCTATCCTCTTTTGCCTCAAAAAAAGCAATATAACGAATAAGACCCTGCACAACACCTGCAACTGCAATGACTGCTACAATAAATATCGCAGAATAAAGGATATTAAGAAGCCCATATTCTTCTATACCTAACCATCTTCCTGCGAATATCTGGAAAAAGAAGAGAAATATACTAGCAATTCCCTGCCCAAATAGGGCATAAGTTGCTCCTTTTCTTACACCGTGACTCATTTTTTTATTTTGGCTTTTAAAGAGTAACTTATATAATTTTCGATTGTATTGCAATTCAATCCGCGTAGTTTTGGCATCTTAATCCATATAACCCAGGTTTCTGAGCTTTTCTACTATCTTTTTTTCAATATCTTCATCTATTTTTTCACCTACCATTCTTTCAGTTCTCATCTCTTTAATTTTATTTTTAAATTTATCTGTAAGGCTTTTATTCTCTTTTGCAACATTATACCTTTCTGCTGGATCATCTTTGAGAAAATAAAGTTCATCTTCAAAATCTTCCTGGAATGGAGCATAGATAAATTTATACTTGTTATCAATGCGGAGTCCAGTAAGCCATTCATCTTTGCTTGGAATGATTACTCCAACTGCTTCTATATATGCATCCCTGTTAGAGCAATCCGTACCTTTAATTATGGGAAGTGCACTTTTACCTGTGATTTCCTTATTATAATTTATACCTATGATATCAAGTATAGTTGGGAATATATCGATCTGTCTGATCTGGCAAGCAGATTCACCTTGGGGTATGAGGTCTTTGTTGTGTAGTATAAAGGGTATTTTTATTAATTCATCATAAATACTATATCCATGTCCTATGAGTATATCCCTTACTCCTTTAAAAAAATATTTCTTTGTTATACGAAATTTTTTCATTCTCCTGAAAAGGAATTTAATTATCCTCTTCCCAAAATACTCAAATTTTGAATATGCAGTTTTCTCACCATGGTCTCCAATAAGTATTATAAGAGTGTCATCACTCTGAGTATTCAATAGCTTTTCCAAATATATATCAATGCTGGATAAGGCTCTACCATAAATAGTCAGACCATATTTTTTTCTATTGCAACCCTTCCTAATAATTCTTGGAAGATGTAGAGACCATATATGAAGACATACAAACCAGGGTTCTTTATAATATTCTTTAAACTTGTTTATGAGTTCACATCCCCATTGTGTATGAATAGTTTTTTTAGCACCTCGTAAGTTATATTCATCAAAACCTTTTGAGAGTCCAATTTCTTTGATTAAAGGTCCGGTAAACTCAGCATAAGTGTTGTACCCATTTTTTTTCAAAACTTCAGGTAGGGTAGTAAATTTCCCTCTCAAGCGATAACCTGATTGACTCCTGACTCCGTGTTCAAATGGATAGAGTCCGGTAAATAAACATGTAAAATTGGGTGTTGTTGTGCTTGTAGAAGCAATTGTATTTAAAAAAGAGTATCCTTCATTTTTCAATTTTGTAATATTAGGTATATGTGCTTTTTGTGGATTATAGGTAAAATCTGCCCTTAGGCAGTCAATAACTATTAGTAATATATTTTTTTTCTTTATCATTAGAGGCTCTAAATTATAAATTCTCGTATAGATAAGTCAAGTGCAACTGCACATAGGTTTTATCATTTTTAGATTGGTTCAATTGTAACCCTCCAGTTTATAGAGATAAAACACATAGCTAATCTAAGATACATATATCGGAGAAAAAATGAAAAATATTAAACTCCATGATAAACTGTCTTGACAGGGGTTATCTCCAGGGTATATTCAAAATAGGATATTTATTAATATCTGAAAGAGGCGTTTTAAGTGGTTGATGATTTTCTCGAAAATAGTAAAAAATTATCTATTTTTATAATTTCTATTATTTTCATCTTAGCACTTATATATTTTATCAAATTCTTAACCCCAAACAAGATGCTATATGGTTCGGATTGGATTCTTTCTGGTTATTCAGACCGCTGTTCCTGGATAAATTACATCAAATTATATAAAAGATTGCCAATGTGGGATGAATATAATTTTAGTGGTCATCCAATTATGACAACCAGAGGAGGTGGGGGGATGGTCTATCCACTCAATATATTTTATTTCATCTTTCCTGTTCATCTTGGATGGACTGTGATGTATGTCATTCATACATTCCTTGCAGGATTGGGGATATACTTATTACTCAAGGAGTATAAGGTATCATATCTTGCATCTCTTATTGGCGCAATATCATTTATGTTTGCAGGACAACTCATTACTACAACAGAAGGAGGACATTTGGCCAGGATGATAGCAGCAGTTGTCCTACCCTTTGTATTTCTCTTTCTACATAGGGCGTTGCGGACTAAGAGAGTGATAGATTTTGTAATTTTTGGCGGAATAGCGGGTTTAATCTTACTGGCAGGGCATGTTCAGATATCATACTGGGTGATGATAGGTGTTGTATTGTACTTTATATATGAAGTTTTAAGGAGAAAGAATGAGCTTAAGATGCAAGGAATATTGAAAATCAGTTTATTTTTTGGAGTTGGTATTATCATCCTCTTTTTAATAACATCAATTAAATTATTGCCACCGGCTTTATCATTGGGATATGGTGCTAGAGGAGCAACAAGAGGATATGAATATACTACATCCTGGTCCCTTCCAACTTCAGAGTTGATTAATCTTATTGCACCACATTTTTCAGGAATATTGGATAAATATTGGGGAGAGAACTTCTTTAAACTGGATTCACGTTATTTAGGGATTCTTCCATTAATACTTTTTGGTTTTGCGTTCTTCTATAGGAAGGATAAGCATTTGATAAAATATTTTACTTACTTTACAGGTATTACATTAATATTAGCTCTGGGTAAGAATACACCTCTCTTTAAAATTTACTATTATCTAATACCTATGGCAAAGAAATTCAGAGGACCATCAATGTTCTTCTTTCTGTGTACCTTTGGGATATCAGTTCTTTGTGGATTTGGTGCCCAGGCTATTATTAATGCAAATAAAGAAAAAGGTAATGAGATAAAGAAAAAAATGATTGTATATTTACTTATAGCTGTGGGACTAATTTTTATCTTTACCTTAATTGTAAACATCGGTGATAGAGGAATCTTAAGAGCAATGAGCAATCATTTTGGTAAAACCTGGATGGGAATACTTCCAAGGGCAAATATTCAGCAAAAGATATCAATTATGATAGCAAATTTCGATAATTTCAAGAAGAGTTTATGGATATCTACAGTGTTATTCATTATAAACGGTGGACTGATATTCGGTGTGATAAGAAATAAGATCAGTTATAAAATCGTTATACCGATACTTCTTTTTATTTTATTAATAGACGGGTGGTCTATTGACAGAAGGTATCTTAAATCTGTGGAGTCTCCAGAGAAGTATTTTGCACAAGATGATGTAACCAGGTTTATTTCTGCTGATAAAGGTGTTTTTCGAGTGTTTCCTTTAAATTATGAAAATAGAGATCGTGATGGATACCTACAATATCATGGTATTGAAAATGTTGGCGGATATGGTCCAAACCCACCAAGAAGGTATCAGGAATTTATTGGCGCAGGTAGTAGCGTCATCTTTCAAGCTCCCAATCTCTTTTTATTCCCTCATCTTCTATCAATGCTTAGTGTTAAATATATAATTGCTCCACGCCTTCCGGAGGATTTATCTGGATATCCTCAAAATACAAGAGAGATAATTGAACAATACAGAAGTTACTATTCTAATTTTGAGTTAGAAGGAAGGGGAGTAAGGTACATAGTTTTAAAAAATAATAATTTCTTGCCACGTGCATCACTTATATCAGAGTATTCTATTGCATCAAATGAAGAAGAAGCACTGAACAGAATTTTATCAAGAACATTCAAAGCTGGAAATATAGTTATTCTGGAAGAAAATCCAAAAGAGGAGATTTTAGAAGGAGCAGGTTATGTTTCCATAAAAAAATATCACGCTAATGAGCGGATATTTGAAACTATATCTGGGGAAAGGGCATTCCTTATCCTCCGGGAAAACTATCATCCCCACTGGAAATGCTATATAGATGGGAAAAGGGAGAAGGTTTATAAAGCAAACTATGTATTCTATGGTGTTTTTGTTCCCGCTGGTAAGCACATTGTTCGTTTTGTATATGAGTCTCCTTTATTTAATTTTGTGGTAGCTTTAAGTTTTGCAGGATTTCTCATATTCCTTACTGCA
>SOIB01000023.1 GCA_004377355.1 Candidatus Stahliibacteriota bacterium
ATAGAAAAAAAGAAAAGAATAAATTTTTGTATAGCACTTATGTATTATCTTTATCTAAAAACATTAATAACCCATCTCAAATTAATTCTCACTCTATCTACACCTAAAAGTCTACCGGGTAATTTATTTTGCTCTAGTGAATTTAATATCTCAACATAATCTTCCAACCAGTAACCATAACGAATTGGTTCAATTTTACTATCAAATAACAGATTACCCCAGAAATTGTTTTTACCTGTCCTTGAAAGAAGGAATTTGCTGGGCTGTATATCCAGAAACACATTACTTTCACAGAAAATATCATCTCCTTTTGCATTTATCCCATATTGCACCTGGGAATCATATAAAACATTCTTTTTTATATGAACATAACATGCATCTTCATCGGCATAAATTATAGAATTCCCACCATTTATACCATAAATATAGTTTAACTGAAATACATTTGGAGAACCAAAATAGTCTCCAGTACCTGTTCCTGTTATATAAAGAGCTCCTCCATAGTTCAATTTTTTAAGAACATTATGAATGGTATTAAATTCAATTAAATTACCATTAAGATATCGATATTTTGCTACTACCTCATAATTCTTTCTTCCTCTTATGTAAACACCTTCATTAATCTCAGACCACCTCATAGATGGATTTAACTGAGTTTTACTTTTATAGTAAGGATTGAATAATGATGATTTTGGAGCTGCTAATACTATTGCTTGATGCGGTAGATTATGAATATAGTTATATGCTATATAATTATATCCACTCTGCCATACTATAATTCCCTGGGAATTCCACTTAATTTTTCCAACTTTCACAATATCGTTTTGTACTATTCTATTATTTCTGTTTACATCTTTCTTTCCAGGTCCATAACCACATAATAAAATGCCAGATTTGCCAAGATTTTCAAAATGACAATCCTGGATAGTGTTAAATTGGCAGTATAAGTCAAAACGTACACCAGTGCCACCGCTTTTTATAAAAGAACAGGAATCAATCATGCAATGTTCAGCACCACGAAACCTGAGTAGTGCTGTTGATTTATCTTCCTTCTCCCAATCTTGCTCTATACCATAATCAACATCTTCCCATGAATCATAATCTCCATTTGTAAAAGTAATGCCTTTGAAATTAATGTATCTTACTGGTATATCTATTGCACCCCAGTAGTCAATATTACCCTCTACACGTATTAACTCATTAAGAGTTGGTGCATATATATCACTTGTATCCGTCAATGGCCATAGGTAAAGTTTTCCTGTTCTGGTATTTAAAACCCACTCACCCTTTTCATCCAGTCCGTTAAGAGAATTCTCAATCCAGGCTTGCGCATTAAGTGATTCACTAAACCCTTCTATCTTACTAGCTTTCGGGACTCTAACATAAATTTTAAGGCTATCACTATTTATGGAATCAATAGGAAATATATACATTGCTCCAGATTCTGTAATTATACTAATCTCTATATCATTAATATTCGACCATTCTTCAACTGGTGCAAATTTCTGATAATAGAAAACTTTCTTAAGTTTGTTAATCTGTCTTTCATTTCTATTTATATCTGGATATTCCCAGTCTAATTCATGTTTTTTCAATATAGTAAAAGACTTCGTCTTCGCACTGTGTAACCAATCAGATTTACGGTCAAGAAGGAATTTAAAACTCCCTGAATTTTTTAACATGCGAGATATATCACAAATATATATATGGCTTCGGGCTAAAGGAGGAATATCTCTATATCCTGGATCTGATAGTCCAATTAACTTCCAACCTTTAATCTTAACACCAGATGTAAAAATTGGGGTTTCTCCCGGAAAATTTCTATATGTTACTATTTGATTCTCACTCCCTGAATCCTTAGCTCTAAAAACAACAGTCCGATTTATGAAGTAAGTTCCACCCCTAAAATACATTGTAATATCTCCTGAACCATCAAGTTCCATCCATGCAACATCTTTTGCCTTTTCAATTGTGGCAAAGGGTTTTGAAATAGTACCCGGATTATTATCATTACCATAAGGAGACACATAGAATTTTTCTCCAAATGCTGTGTTAAAAAATGAAAAAAGACCAACGATAAAAATAAGTAATGGATTTATACTTATGTTCAATAGAAATCTTTTAAGTTTGAAAACAAGCATTAATACCTCATTCATCCACCACTCTTACCCCAAGTTATAATTAATCCATCAGATCTTAGTGCAACATTATGATAAGAACCTGCTGTAACAGCTATAAAACCTTTCCCAGTAGGTACAGTACACTGATTATACGAATTATCACCCCATACGGAAATTGTGCCGTCAGACCTTATAGCAACACTATGATATGTTCCAGCAGAAATAGATACAAAATCTACTCCAGATGGGACATTACATTGTCCTTCGTCATTTCTCCCCCATCCCACAAGTGAGCCATCTAATTTCAGCGCAATACTATGATAAACACCACAGGCAATATCAACAAAATCATCACCTGGTGGGATATCACATTGACCGAATGTATTATCACCCCAGGCTACGAGAGAACCATCATCCTTAAGTCCAACATTGTGATAGTCACCGCAGGCGATGTCAACAAAATCTTCACCCGCGTAAACATCAAGCTGACCTTTTACACTCATACTTCCCCATGTAACAAGTGCATTATTTGATTTAATTGCAAGATTTTGAAACTTTCCACTGGCGATGCAAATAAAATCACCATCATCTGGAATATCACATTGATGATTAGTGTTCAATCCCCAGGCGGAAATTGTGCCATCTGATTTTACTGCAACACTGTGATAGCTACCACATGCAACGGAAGTGAAGTCATTTCCAGTTGGAACATCACATTGTCCAAAAGTATTGTCTCCCCAGGCAACCAGGGAGCCGTCAGATTTTAAAGCAAGGCTATGGTATGCACCAGCTGCAATAGTATTTTTTTCACATAGGGACTTCGAGCATAGTTTAGAGAAAGGTAAAAAAACTAATGTTATGCATATAAATATTAAAATGAATGACCTTGAAATATTTAGATTTATTTGATTTTTATATATTTTCATAAATTCCTCCAAAATCACACTATTCTATATTGCCAAATTCTTAAATAATAAAATTTAATATATTACAATATTATATTATGATAATATTGTATAAAAAACCGAATATTACCTCTTTTAATATCGTTATAATATAATAATTTATCTAATTGTGAAACTTACTACTTATCTAAATAATTGTCAAGTATATATTTATTAACAAAGGACTTTCATAATATATAAATTAAGACCAGAATAAAAAGGAATTAAACGTATAACTATATAGTTAGTGATTTAAAATATTTCGCGACTTTTTTAAGCCCTTCCCTTCGAGTGACTTCTGGTTCCCAGTTGAGTAACTCCTTAGCCTTGGTTATATCAGGTCTTCTAACTTTTGGGTCGTTTATGGGAAGGGGCTTGAATGTAATTTCGCTCTTACTATTTGTAATTTTTATAACCTCTGCAGCAAAATCTATAATGCTTATCTCATCTGGATTTCCCAGATTTATGGGTTCGGTTACATCAGACATTAACAACTTATAGATTCCTTCAATCATATCATTTACGTAGCAAAAAGAACGGGTCTGGGTTCCATCTCCATAAACGGTTAAGGGTTTACCCTGCAAAGCCTGCATCATAAAAGTGGGAAGTGCTCTACCATCATCTATTCGCATCCTTGGTCCATAGGTATTAAATATTCTTGCAATCCTCACATCAATCCCATGTTTGTTATGATAAGCCATAGTAATAGCTTCTGCATAACGTTTTGCCTCATCATATACACTGCGCGGCCCCACTGGATTTACACTTCCCCAATAATCTTCACTCTGGGGATTAACTTCAGGGTCTCCATAAATTTCAGAAGAGGAAGCAAGGAGAAATGCAGATTTCTTCACCTTTGCCAGTCCAAGAGCATTATAGGTACCTATTGCACCAACTTTTAATGTATGAATTGGAAATTCCTGATAATCCTTAGGACTCGCAGGACTTGCAAAATGAAGAATATAATCCAATGGACCTTCTACTTCTATATACTTCGTGACATCGTGTTCAACAAAGATAAATTTATCGTTATCCATTAAGTGTTTAATGTTTTCAATACTACCCATCATTAAATTATCCATGCAGATGACTTTATGGTTATTTTCTATGAGTTTGTCGCAGAGGTGGGAGCCCAGAAAGCCAGC
>SOIB01000048.1 GCA_004377355.1 Candidatus Stahliibacteriota bacterium
GAGAAATTCCAAGGAAGACATTAATGCTTTATTTCCGTCTTCCTGTTCGGCTACTTCTATAACAAAAGAACCTTGAAATCCCTTGGCTTTTAAAATATCAATGACTCGTTTCCAGGGAATGTCTCCTGACCCAAGAGGGAGATGGACATCTCTCAACTGCTTGGTGAAGTTATCACTTGCATGAATGGAAAGAAGACGCTTGGAATTAATAGACCTTAATGCCTTTACCGGATCGTACCCACACGCTAAACAATGAGTTAGGTCCAGACATATCCCTGCTGATTCTTCGGGAAGAATATCAACAATATTTATGACCTCTTTAATAGTCTTTCCCAACATTCTTTCTGTTTTGCTAGGTACGTTTTCTATTGCTATCTTAATTTTTTTTCTCTCTGCATAGAAAGCTATCTCGTTTAAATCAGGCAGGGTTTCTTCTAATGTTATATTTTGCCCCGATTCTTCAGGTCTTTCAATTACTCTGACGTGTTGAACAATGAAGGAGGAACCGAAGAAAGCAGCCAAATCGATGCATTCTTTCGTCAAATTTGTCGAAATATCTCTGATTTTGCGGGTGTAACTATCTGAGATTTCAGCCGGTAAAGGGACATGAATTGAATTTACTTCCAGACCTAAACGTTTGACTAAAAGCTTTATTTCTTTGGGCCGTTTTTTCCATCTATTTGGGTTTGAATGCAGCGGATTCACGCATAACTCAACCTTTTTAAATCCAAAGGTTGCTATTTTTTTAATAGCTTCTTCCAGGGGGTAACTATTAAATATAAATGTGGAACATACTATGTTCATTTGTTCAAAAAATTTACCTTTATCAAATAAATTAATTTTTGTTTTCTTAAATATTTTTTTCATATTGGTTTATAATTATGATAAGAAATCACTTTAAAAGGTTTGGAATAAAAAGTGTTAACCAAGGGACATAGGCAACTAACAACGCCAAGCCGATCAAGACCAACAAGAATGGAAGTAAGGGTTTCAGGAGTTGTGAAACGGGAACACCACTAATTTCCGAACCGATGAAAAGGGTAAGACCAACTGGCGGAGTGACATGGCCTATCGCTAAACTACAGATAAGAACAAGTCCAAAATGAACCGGATCTATCCCCATGGAAATTGCTACGGGATACAAAATAGGAGTTAAAATAATGGTAGCAGTCGCCGGTGTAAGAAAGGTCCCCATGACCAGGCTAATAAGTATAATATTGAGGAGGAACACCGACCGATAAGGGAGATAAGTCAGAAAAAATCTGGAGATAGCATGTGGAATTAGCTCCGCTGTTAGTATCCACCCAAATGTCTTGCAGATAGCGATCAAGAACATGATACTCCCCACAGTGGTGCATACCCTAAGGAACAGATCAGGTATTTCTTTAAATTTTAATTCCTTGAAAAAAAAGATGGAAATGAAAATCCCGTAGATTACCGCAACAGATGCTGCCTCAGTGGTCGTAAATGCCCCCCCGAAAATTCCGCCCAGTATAAGTAATGGCATAATTAGGATGGGTAAGGCTACAGTAAAAGATTTGTAAAGCTTCCGGAAGGAAAATCTTTCCGGGCTCCGATATCCCCTTTTTAGTGAAATCCAGTATGAGACTGCCATCAATGAGAACCCAACCAAAATTCCGGGAATAATCCCTCCCGCAAACAGTTGCGTGACGGAGGTACCCGATACCCAACTATAGAGGATCATGTTGATACTTGGTGGAATGATAATCCCGATAATAGAAGAGGTGATAGTGATTACAGTGGAAAATTTTACATCATAGCCTGCTCTCTTCATCATAGGAATCATAATAGACCCAATAGCTGCTGTATCTGCCGTTGCTACGCCGGAGATACCTCCAAAGAACATGCTTGCCAGGACATTAGCGTGGGCGAGTCCACCAGTAACTCCCCCCACAAGCCTTTCGGAGAATTTAACTAATCTCTCACCGCATCCTCCTCTATTGAGAATTTCACCCATCATTATAAATAAGGGAATCGCAAGTAGTGGGAAAGAATCAAGAGACGTGATCATTCTCTGTGCCAGGACCATAAGTGTGGTATCCCCTTGCCAGAGCAACGCGAGTAGTGAGCTCAACCCGAGTGCAAAAACTACAGGCATCCTGAGTATTAGTAAAAAGAAGAGGGAGCCAAAAAGAACAAGTGTCATATCTTTTTCTCCTTCTTTGTGAAGATAGGAAGTTGGAAAAATTTTTCAATTGTGTTAAAAAATTGGGATATTAACATAAGACTTCCTGCAAAGGGGACAGCGCCATAAACATAACTCATCCTGATTATCAGGGCTGATGACATTTGGCGATGAGTAACAGATAATATCTCGATACCGTACCGAACAAGTATAACTAAAAAACCAAGTGCAAGAAGATTTACTATAAAAGAAATAAAAGGCTGTACAATCTTTGGTAACTGATTAACCACAATATCGATGTCATGGAGTTTTCTTCTTTCCAGGGCAATACCGGCTCCAAGTAAAGAACCCCAAATAAAGCAATAACGGGCTAGCTCTTCAGGCCAGGGCAAACTCCAATGGAACACATAACGGGCTAGAACTTGCAAAAAAACGCTAAGCATCATAATAGATAAAAACGCACTTGCTAACGTCCATTCTATGTATAGAATACTTTTCCTGATTTTTTCTTCTATCTTATTCATCACCGGTTAGCCCTTTTTTAAGAAAGTGGAATGCACTATATAGTGCATTCCACTTATTCTACTCTTCAATTTTATAAATCTTCATAACTTAAAGGTTCTTGATTTCATTAATCAACTCTATCCCGCCCATTTTTTCTGCATTTTTTTCATAAACTGATTTGATTTTTTCCGTCCATTTATCTAAGTCGGGATAGTAAATGGTAACTCCAAAGTTTTTCTCAAGATCACCAAATAGACTCTCCTCCATCTCCACAAAGAGCTTTCTTTCGTAAGCGCCCGCAACCCTAGCAGCAGCCATTACATCCAGACGGACATTATCTTCTAATTTATCCCAGGTCTTCTTCGACATCATAAAACAATGCCAACTAGAAACATAATTAACCTTTGTATAATGGGGGGAGCTATCATAAAACTTCATAGACCGATAGCTCATACCAGTCCCTTCTCCACCATCTACAACTCCCTGGCTTAAACTAAGATAGACATCACCCCAGGGTATCGGAGTAGCTATCGCACCTAGCGCATTCCAAGCATCGATCAATATTGCATTCTGCATTGTTCGAATTTTTTTGCCTTTCAAGTCTTCTAAGTCACGTATCGGCTCGCGAGAGTAAAGATCTCTTGCCCCTCCATACACATAACCGAGTTTAACAAACCCTGCTTCTAACATATCGATGGCTAATTTATCACCAATATAACTGTCCATTACCCGAAAGAGATGTTCAGGATCTTTAAAAAGAAATGGCAGGCTAAATACGTGAAATCCGGGCACAAAGTTTGCTGTGACAGCTGAGGTGATTGTAGTAATATCCACCGATCCAAGCTGACATGACTCTACCAAATCCCTTTCGCTTCCCAGTTGTTTTGCCGGGAAGATATTCACCACAATATTAGCATTTCGACTCTCTAATTCTTCCTTAAATTTTAGGGCCATTTTATGGTAAGGATGATCCAATTCCAAAACATGGGCGAATTTTAAAACCGTTTTCTCCTCTGCTGCCACCAGTTGACTGCCTATAAGTAAAGAAGAAATGGCAAGCAGTATTAATAAAACCAAAAATATTTTAAATATCTTTTTCATTTTTTATCCTCCTTTTAGAATAATAAATATCGTTTGCTATCCCCCCGAAGTTCTTGATAAAAACCAAATAATTCAGCAATTTTCTCATTGGATGATTTATGCTTAATCACAGTTAACAATCTGTTTATTCTCTTATTTCTCATCACCTCCCAACCCATCTCTAGTTATTTTTTTGTAAGATCTAATCTTGCTATTAGTGTAACAGTCAACTATTACTAAAAAATAACTCTGTGTATTTTAATAATTTAGTCAGTTATACGAATCGCTTATTAGTTCCAACCCTTATATGAATATAGTGTAGTAGCATGCAGGTTGAATCCTTATTTATGATAAAAAATACATTTGTTGAATTTATATATAATTTTATTCAAAAAATATTTAAAATTTTCTAATATATGTTACTACGAGGAAGGTTCATTTAATTCCTTCTTTTTTT
>SOIB01000099.1 GCA_004377355.1 Candidatus Stahliibacteriota bacterium
GCATTTATCATTTTCTTTGCGAGCTTTGCGAGAAACTATAGCTTCTATGAATTAAACATCCAGGTTTTCCACAAATGCTGCATTCAGAAGGATGAATTCCTTCCTGGGCTCCACCTCCTTACCCATAAGGATATCAAATAATCTATCTGCTTCAATTGCGTCCTCAACTGTTACCCTACGGAGAACTCTTTCTTCAGGGTCCATTGTAGTCTCCCATAGCTGTGTAGGATTCATCTCGCCTAAGCCTTTATAATGTTGAATCTTGACGTTATCCCCACCCAGTTCCTTAATAAATTTTTCTTTATCCTTCTCTGAATATGCATACCTTGCGCTTTTCCCTTTCCTTAACTGATACAGGGGAGGCTGCGCTATATATAGATTCCCATGGGTGATGAGCTCTTTTGCATAACGGAAGAAATATGTAAGAAGTAATGTCCTTATATGGGCACCATCTATATCTGCATCGGTCATTATTATAATTTTATTGTATCTGAGTTTATTATATTTGAATTCATCTTTACCAACTCCCACCCCTAAGGAGGCTATTAGAGTGAGAATTGTCTCATTGTTTAATATCTTATTTAATCGACTCTTCTCCACGTTCAGAAGCTTACCACGGAGTGGGAGAACCGCTTGATATGTTCTGTCTCTACCCTGCTTTGCAGAACCACCTGCAGAATCTCCCTCTACAATGAATAATTCAGAAATCTTGGGGTCAGTTGATGTACAATCTGCAAGTTTACCTGGAAGACTTGATGAATCCAGGGCGCTCTTCCTTCTTGTAAGATCCCTTGCTTTTTTAGCTGCAATGCGGGAACGAGCTGCCACATTTGATTCTTCAATGATCTTCTTTGCTGCGGTTGGGTGTTCTTCCAGATACACTGAAATCCCTTCTGAAACAACTGACTCGACTAATCCCTGTATTTCCCTATCTCCCAGTCTTGTCTTAGTCTGTCCCTCAAATTGGGGCTCAGGAAGATTCACAGATATAACAGCTGTTAACCCATCACGTATATCCTCTCCCAGGAGTTTAGGCTCATTGTGTTTTATTAGATTATGGTCCTTAGAATACTGATTGATGCTTCTGGTAATGGCACTCTTGAATCCTGAGAGATGAGTCCCGCCCTCAATTGTATTGATATTATTCGCATAGGAGAAGATGTTCTCTGTATATGAATCATTGAACTGTAATGCAGCTTCTATTATACAATCATCAATCTCTTTATTGATATATATAGGGTGTTTATGAATGGGATTTTTATTCTTATCCATATATTCAATAAATTCCTTTATTCCACCGTTATATTTGAAAACCACGGTTTTATTATCTGGCTCAAAGCTTAATTTAATTCTAATACCCTTGTTAAGGAAGGCTAATTCTCTAAGACGGCTGGCAAGTATATCGTAAATGAAACGAATCTCTTTAAAAATCTCCTCATCAGGATAGAATGAAATAATTGTTCCCGTTGTTTTCTTCTTTTTCCCTTTTTTAAGCTTAGAAGCAGCCCCCCCACGCTTATAGAGCTGAGTCCAAACATATCCATCCCTTGCAACCTGAACCTCCATCCAGGCGCTCAAAGCATTAACAACTGAAATTCCTACTCCATGAAGACCCCCGGAAATCCTGTAAGATTTTTTATCAAACTTTCCTCCAGCATGAAGGGTCGTCATAACCACTTCAACTGCTGCTTTCATTTCGTCCAAATGCAAATCAATTGGTATACCTCTTCCATTATCAGAAACGGTTACAGAATTATCTTTATGAACTGTTATATCGATACGATCGCAATATCCAACCATTGCTTCATCAATAGAATTATCAACTACTTCAAATACAAGGTGATGTAAGCCACGTTCACCTGTATCCCCAATATACATTGCAGGTCTTTTTCTTACTCCTTCAAGGTCTTTTAATACCTTAATACTGGAAGCGTTATATTCGCTCATCACCCCTCCTTCAAGTAAAATCGGATTTCCGTTATTAACTCTCTACCTACTTCTTTATTTAATCTATTCTTTAACTTATCCTTCAAAAACAACAATTCATTCAACCATGCAGATGAACTCACCTCGACAAGAAGTTCGTTCCCCTTAATTCCTGCAGGTTTTGCGTGCTTACTTACAACTGGAGAAAGAATCTCTTCCCATCGAGTGAGCAGTTCAACTTGGCTTATACTCTCTCCAAGTGAATTAGATGCTATGAATTTCTTTAAGACCCTTCCTAATAACCGGGGTTCCATCTTTATCCTCTATTCTATAGACATTAAAATCACCACTCCCTTGCACATCTTCTCTTGTTGTTGCTATTAAAACCTGCTCATACTCGTCAAGGAGCCCACTCAATAAATCAATCCTATCTCTATCAAGTTCCCCTATTATTTCATCTAAAATGATAATAGGCTCCTCTTTTCTGACTTCATTCAGAATCCTTGCCTGTGCTATTCTTAGGGATACCGTCAATGCTTTCTTTATCCCAAAGGAAGCAGAAACTTTTGCACCATGTCCGTCTATTTTAAAAATAATTTCATCTCTATGTGGACCATATAGGGTATAACCCCTCTCTATTTCTTTATTCCGCATCTTTTTAAGCTGTTCTTTAAGATTTCTGTAATTGCCTCCCTTTTTATATGATAATTCAAGTTTCTGCCCAGCTAGGGTATTAAACACAGGAACTGTGTGTTTTATTAATTTATCAATATAATCAACTCTTGCCTTTATAATTGGCAGAGCATAATGAGATAATTGTTCTTCCCAGATTTCTATCCCTTTTATCACTTTTCCCATCTTTGCATGATTTAATAGACTATTTCGTTGCCTTAGAGCTCTATTGTACCAAGAAAGTGTGTCTATATAAGTTCTATTGTATAGGGATATACCCATATTAATAAAACGTCGTCTACAACTTGGAGATCCATCAACAATCTCAAGGTCATTAGATGTTAGAGCGACCACAGGGATTGTCCCAAAGGAGTCTCTTAAACGCACCTCTTTTAATCCATTTATAAAGATTTCCTTTTTATCGGAATACCTCACCTTTACCTTGGTGTCCCCATATACTCCGGAAATAATAAAAAAAGGTTCTCCAAACTTTAACAAATCAACATTTTCTCCAGTACGAAAGGAACCAAATGTTGACAGAAAATAAACTATCTCTAACAGATTTGTCTTTCCTACTCCATTATCACCAAGAATCAAATTCTTTCCTGGTTGAAGTTCCAATTCCAGCATTCTAAAATTTCGAAAATTATTGGCATATAAGCTTTTTAGATACATTCCGCTATTATAAATATACATTAAAATACCCGTTTCGTCAAGGGATAAATTAGTATAGATATTTCTCTATCTATGAGGTAATATTTAAGATAGGAGGGGTAATTATTATGCAGATTGTTACCTGTATCTTGATTTTTTCACTTGTTGGTTGTACAGGAGTAATAATGCTATCAGTAAAGACTCTTGATAAGAGAGAGTTTGAGTTAAATGTGCTCTGCGCGAATTCACCAGATAGGTATGAGCGTCTTTTCCTTCAACTTAAGGTGGATTATAACTTCTACCACCTGGAGTGTTAGATGAAATAGAGGTATGAGTGACATCTCTTATCAGGGATTGTAATGCTGTCAGGTAGTCTCATTTTGCTCTGGATAAACAGTTAACAAACGGTGGTTGACAAACAATCCTTTTATTTTAATATTGTCTTTATGAAATTACAATTTAATATTGATAAACTCCCTCCAAAGGGAAGAAGATATAATATAATTTTCAATAAAGATGATGTCTGTGTAACTGAAGATGTCGACAACATTAAAGCAGCTATAAACATTGAAAAGAGTGGTAATGTGTATAAAAGTAAAGGATTTATCGAGTATGACGTACATCTTGAGTGTTCCAGATGTCTTACCAAATTTGCGCAACATCAAAAAAATGATTTCGAATGTGAGTTTAAAGAAAAAGGTGAATATCGAGAGTACGAAACTGAAATAGACGAACAAGACAAAGAATATCTCATTATAAATAAAATAATTGATTTTGAGCCACTTTTTCGTGATCTTATAATCCTTTCAATTCCTTTGAAGCCACTCTGCTCTCCCGATTGTAAGGGACTTTGCCCGATATGTGGAACAATTCTGAATAAAGAGAAGTGTGAACATTATAATAACAAGGAAATAACTAAAAAATATCAAAAAACCTAACAAGACCGGAGGATTTACATGCCAGTACCAAAGAAAAGATCATCAAATACCCGCGGAAGGAAAAGGAGAACACACTGGAAAATAGAGACCAAGAATCTTACTGAATGTCCTCATTGTCATAACCTTATGCGTCCACATCGTGTTTGCCCTTCCTGTGGTTACTATAAAGGACGTCTTGTCCTAAAGGAAGTCGAAGAAGGTTAATGAAAATAGCTGTTGATGTCATGGGAGGGGATTTTGCTCCCCGTGCTCCTATTGAAGGAGTAAAACTTGCCCATGATGAATTGGGTAAGTTATTAGAGATTTATTTAGTTGGCAATGAGAATGTAATTAAGAAATTCTCTCTACCCGATGCGTTTAAAATTGTAGACACTCGGCAGGTTATAGGACCAGAAGAACACCCTATGGAAGCATTTAGAAAGAAAAAGGATTCTTCTATTGCATTGTCTATCCAGATGCAAAAGGAAGGAGAGGTAGATGCCAGTCTTAGTGCTGGAAATACTGGAGCCATAGTTGCCTTTTCTATCCTTTCCCTGGGAAGACTCCCGGGTGTGGATCGACCTGCACTAACAACATTTTTCCCTACAAAAAATGGTTATACTCTGGTTCTTGATGTTGGCGCCAACACTAATTGTAAACCTTCAAATCTAAGGGACTTTGGGGTAATGGGTTCATTATATCTTGAGAAGGTTTTTAAGACTAATAGCCCCACTGTTGGTCTATTATCTATGGGTGCGGAAGAATCAAAAGGAGGGCAGACAGTCTCAGAAGCGTATAATCTGCTTTCAAATGCCGGAATAAACTTTGCAGGTAACATTGAGGGACACGATATATTGGAAGGGAGGACAGATGTTGTAATCTGCAATGGATTTACAGGTAACGCCGTTTTGAAATTCGGAGAGTCTCTTGTGGATTATATTATCACCCATATTAAAGAAAATGCAAAAGCTTCTTTCCGTACAACAATTGGTGGACTTCTGATGAAACCAGTCTTTAAATCACTTTTAGATAAGGTAAATTATGAAGAATATGGAGGTGCAATCCTCTTAGGAGTTAATGGTATTTCTGTGGTCTGCCATGGGAAATCTAGGAGTTTGGCAATCAGAAATGCTATCCTTACCGCATATAAATTCTATGATTTCAATGTGAATGCCCTTATTACGGAGAACTTAAAATAATGAAAACCGCATTACTCTTTCCGGGTCAAGGTGTCCAGAGGGTGGGCATGGGAAAAGACCTTTATGAAGAGTTCGCAATTGCAAAGGATTCATATAATAAAGCAGACAAATTACTTGGATTCGGTTTAAAAGACCTATGTTTTAATGGACCCCAGGAAGAACTTACCGATTCAAAGAACGCACAACCTGCTATCCTTTTACATTCGTATATAATCTTTAATGAATTAAAGGACATTATTGAATTCGAAGTGGTGGCTGGACATAGCCTTGGAGAATATACCGCACATCTTGCTGCTGGAACATTAGATTTTGATGACGCATTACATCTTGTCCGTTTTAGAGGGGAACTTATGAGCGCAACAAAAAATGGAACAATGAGTGCAATAATTGGCATGCCCCCAGATGATTTACAGGAGGTAGTAAATAATACTTCCGGGATAGTGGTTATTGCAAACTATAATTCTCCTGTTCAGACTGTGATATCCGGTGATGTAGATGCTGTAGAAAGGGCAGGTAATGAACTCAAAAATATTGGTGCTAAGGTAATCCCTCTATCTGTAAGTGGAGCATTCCATTCACCACTCATGCAAGATGTCTTTAACCCTTTCAGAAAGGTCTTACTTAAGACAGTATTTAAAAAACCTCATGTTTCGGTTTATTCAAACGTAACTGGAGAGAAAGTAACCGAACCGGAAGAGATAAGAAACACTCTTGGTGAACAGATAATAAAACCTGTTCGCTGGGTTGACATTTTAAAAAATATGAATAAAGGAGGTGTAAACCGTTTCATTGAGATCGGGTATGGAAATGTATTAACAAAATTAGTAAAAAGTACTCTTCTGAATGTGGAAACTATTAATATTTCTTCACCAGGTGATATAAGGAGATTCCTTGAAGGATAATAAAATTGCTTTGATTACCGGTGGAGCATCGGGAATCGGCAAAGGAATAGCTTTAAAATTAGCAGAACATGGTATTGATTGTATTATATTTGATATTCAGAGTGGAGAAGATGTAATAAAAGAAATCGAGGGTTATGGAAGAAGAGGGATATTCAAAAAAATCAGTGTCACTGATTTCAAGGGAATAAATTCCACAGTGAAAGAGACACAGAAAGACTTTGGTAATATAAATATCCTGGTTAATAATGCGGGGATCACACGAGACACACTCCTTATGAGAATGGAAGAGAAAGACTGGGATAGTGTTATAGAAGTAAACTTAAAAGGAGCATTCAATTGCACAAAAGCGGTTCTTAGAGGCATGATAAAGGACCGCTGGGGAAGAATAATATCAATTTCTTCAATAATAGGCATAATGGGGAACGCAGGACAAGCAAATTACGCAGCTTCAAAGGCTGGTATTATCGGATTAACAAAATCTTTAGCCCGGGAAGTCGCTTCTAGAAATATTACAGTGAATGCTGTTGCTCCGGGTTTTATAAAAACAGAGATGACAGATTCACTTTCCAGTGAAATCAAAGAAAAATATCTCTCAGGTATTCCTGCTGGAAAATTTGGAGAAGTCAGTGATGTTGCCACCCTGGTCGCTTTCCTTGCATCAGATGAAGCTTCCTATATTACAGGGCAGGTAATCCAGGTGGATGGCGGATTATTAACCTAAAAAGGAGGAATTATTATGGATTTGATGGATCAAATCAAAAAGATAATAGTTGAGCAGTTGGGGGTTGATGAGTCAGAGGTCACTCCTGACGCCCATTTCATTGATGATCTCGGAGCTGACTCTCTTGATACAGTTGAATTGATATTGTCTTTTGAGGAAACCTTTAACATCAGTATACCCGATGAAGAAGCTGAGAAATTAGAAACTGTACGTAAAGCATTGGAGTATCTTGAAGAAAAGATAGAGAAGTAATGCAACAAGTAGCAGTCACAGGTCTGGGAGTAGTCTCACCAGTTGGGATTGGTCTTCAGGACTTCTGGAACTCTCTTGTAAATGGAAAAAGTGGAGTTTCCAGGATTACAAAGTTCGATTCTTCTCCCTTTACAAGTCAAATAGCAGGCCAACTCCCTGATTTTGATCCCTCAACAAAACTTTCAAATAAAGAAATCCGCAGGATGGATCCCTTCTGTCATTATGCTTTATATGCAACCTATGAGGCAGTTGAGGATAGCAAACTTGAATTTGAAAGACTGGATAAAGATAGAATCGGAGTTATATATGCTTCAGGAGTAGGAGGGATAATAGCCTGGGCAAGGGAAAATAAAAAATTCCTGGAAGGTGGTCCAAGAAGGGTGAGTCCCTTCTTTATTCCGAGTTTAACAATCAATACAGCATCCGGAATAATAGCAATAAAGTTAGGTTTCAGGGGCCCGAATTTTGGGGTTGTCTCAGCCTGCGCCTCCTCAGGGCATGCGATTGGGGAAGCATTTAGAAAGGTTCGCTTGGGGGAAGTTGATATAATGATTACAGGTGGAACCGAGGCTCCTATTGACCCCCTTGCATTGGCTGGTTTTTGCGCAATGAAAGCCCTTTCTACCCGAAACGACGCACCAGAGAAAGCCTCACGTCCCTTTGATAGGGACAGGGATGGTTTCATCATGTCAGAAGGAGCTGTGACACTGATATTAGAAAGAATGGATCTAGCTCTTAAGAGAGGTGCTAACATATATGGAGAAATCATTGGTTATGGAGCCTCTGATGATGCATATCATATCACAGCCCCTGATGAAACAGGTGAAGCCCAAGTACTCGCCATAAAAATGGCACTGAAGGAAGCAAATATAAAGCCGGATGATATTCAGTACATTAATGCGCATGGGACCTCCACGCTTTACAACGATAGAGTAGAAACCATAGTGGTAAAAAAGGTCTTTGGTGAAAGAGCCTACGATATCAATATATCAAGCACAAAATCAATTACAGGGCATCTTCTAGGAGCAGCCTCTGCTATTGAGGCTGCTTCGACATTGATGACCCTTAAGGAGGGTATCATACCTCCAACCATCAACTACGAAACACCGGATCCTGAGTGTGACCTCAATTATACACCAAATGAGTCTATAGAGAAGGATATTGAATACGCTATATCCAATTCCTTTGGATTTGGCGGTCATAATGTAGCGCTCGTGTTCAAAAAATACAGGTAGGGTTAATGAAAATAATCGTATGTGTAAAACAGGTTCCGGATCCTGAACATGCTTCTATGAATATAGAGACAGGGACTGTTGTGAGAGAAGGTGTAGAACTTATGGTCAATCCATTTGACCTATATGCAGTTGAAGAAGCATTAAAGATAAAAGAGGATTTAGGAGGAGAGGTTATTGCTATCTCTATGGGACCTCCCCAGGCAGAAGAAGCGCTCAAGGAGGTAATTGCTATGGGCGCAGATGAGGGAATTCTTCTAACATCATTAGATTTTGCGGGAGCTGACACGTGGGCAACTTCATATACGCTTGCCATGGCATGTAAAGAGATAGGAAATTTTGATCTTATTCTATGTGGAAAACAAGCGATAGATGGAGATACAGCCCAGGTAGGGCCCGGTATTGCAGCTCATCTCGGTATCCCTCAAATTACTTTCGTGAGGAAGATAGAAGAAATCACAGATAAAAAAATTAGTGCGCAGAGATTGGTTGAGGGTGGCTATGAATTAATATCCTCTCCATTACCTCTTGTAATGACTGTTGTGAAAGAAATTAACGACCCTCGTCTTCCAACACTTAAAGGAAAATTACGTGCAAGGAAAGTTGAAATACAAAAATGGGGACCAGAAGATATAAATGCAAATAAAGAAAAGATTGGACTTTCCGGTTCTCCAACAAGGGTGGTTGAGATTTTTACTCCAAAATTAACAAAGGAAGGGAAAATATTCAGTGATGACGAGATAGAAGACGCTGCGTTAGAAATAATTAAAAAACAAGAAGAAATGGGGTTAATCACCTGATGGGTATATTTCTCATAAAAGAAAAATGTATTGGATGTGGCATATGCGTTGATATCTGCCCATGTGGTGCAATATCAATGATAGATGAACTCCACAAGCTTACGATCGAAAAAAAGGATAAAGCAGATAAACTCGCCGTGATTGAGGAAGTTGAATGTACACTATGTGGCGAATGTGTAGAACCCTGTCCTACCGATGCTATCCTTATAGAAGAGGAGAGCTTTGAATTCAAGCGCAAGGAAATATACAAAGACATTATGGTTTTCGCAGAACAGAGGAGAGGTGAATTAGAGGAAGCAGCATTCGAACTCCTTGCTAAGGGAAGAGAATTAGCAAACTCTTTGAGTGTTGAACTGTATGCACTGCTAATATGTAAAAATATAGAAAATAAACCAGAAGAGCTCATTGCTGGGGGAGCAGATAAGGTTATTGTAGTACGTGATAATTCACTTCATCATTTCTTGCCAGAACCATATACTAATATCCTGCTTTATATTATTAATAAATATAAACCAACTATATTCCTTGCACCTTCTACAACGCAGGGGAGAGCTTTGCTATCAAGAACTGCAGCTTCAATTTATACAGGCCTTACTGCTGATTGCACTGGTCTTTCTGTTGATGAAGAAGGAAATCTTATTCAAACAAGACCTGCCTTTGGAGGCTCAGTAAAGGCAAAGATAATAACACCAAATACAAGACCCCAAATGGCAACAGTGAGGCCCAAGGTATTTTCGCCACTTCCTAAAAATCCTGAAAAGGCTGGTGAGATTATTGAGGAAACAATACCTTCCGAGAAACTAAAAAGCGTAAGTAAATTTGAATCCTGGATTTCAGATGAGACCTCTCTGATATCTATTGAAGACGCAGATATAATAGTTGCTGGTGGAAGGGGTTTAGGAAAGGAAGAGAATTTTAAATTCCTTTTTGAACTTGCTGAGTTGATGGGAGCAGCAGTTGGAGCTTCAAGAACAGTAATAGATGAAGGTTGGATACCTTATTCTCATCAGGTAGGGCAAACTGGTAAAACTGTAGCTCCTTCCATTTATATGGCTTTTGGAATAAGTGGTGCTATCCAGCACCTTGAAGGAATGCGAAGTTCGGATTTCATCGTTGCAGTTAACAAAGACCCAGAAGCTCCCATTTTTAAGGTTGCAGATATTGGAATTGTTGCGGATCTGTTCGATGTAATCCCAGCTTTAAAAGAAGCATTTATAAAAAAGAAGAATGGCTGAAAAGATAAAGAAAGCCTCAATCGTAGAGGAAATGGAAAAGTCCTTCCTCGATTACTCTATGAGTGTAATCGTCAGCAGGGCACTTCCTGATGTGCGTGATGGGTTGAAACCAGTCCATAGAAGAATTCTCTATGCAATGAGTAAACTGGGACTTACTTCCCAGTCTTCGTTCAAGAAGTCTGCTACCGTGGTAGGTGAGGTCCTTGGTAAATATCATCCTCACGGAGATATAGCTGTATATGATACACTGGTAAGGATGGCACAGGATTTCTCTCTTCGATATCCACTAATTGATGGACAGGGGAACTTTGGCTCCATTGATGGAGATAATGCGGCAGCATACAGATATACAGAGACACGACTCTCCCATATTGCCGAGTCAATGCTTAAAGATATCGACAAGGATACAGTTGACTTTGCTCCCAATTTTGATGCTTCTCTTAAAGAACCACAGGTTCTCCCTTCTGCATTCCCGAATCTTCTCGTAAACGGTTCCTCTGGAATAGCTGTAGGGATGTCTACTAATATACCACCACATAATCTGGTTGAAATATGTGATGGAATCATTGCTTTCATGAATAATCCCAATATGGAAGTTGATGACTTAATGAAGTATATAAGGGGACCCGATTTTCCTACACGTGGAATTATTGTAGGTACAGAGGGTATCCAGAATGCATACAAAACGGGGATGGGGAAAATAATAATTCAAGCAAAAACCCATTACGAGAAGGGCTCCCGTGGGAAGGAAGAGATAATAATAACAGAAATACCATATCAATTGAATAAAACGACTCTTATAGAGCAGATAGCAAGTACTGTGAATAAGGGAAAATTAGAGGGTATTTCAGACCTTCGCGATGAATCTGATCGTGATGGTATAAGAATTGTTGTGGCATTGAAACAGAACGCTGATAAGGGATTGGTAATCAATCGACTTCTTAAGTATACCGACCTCCGAAGAACCTTTGGAGTCATACTGCTTACTATCGTAGACGGAGTCCCCAAGAAATTAACACTAAAAGAAATACTGATTCTTTATATCAATCATAGAAGAGAGGTTGTAAGGAGAAGAAGTCAATATGAACATGATAAGGCTGAAAAGAGGGCACATATACTGGAGGGACTACGTCGTGCACTGGATGAAATAGACCTTGTTATAGAAACTATAAAGAAATCAAAAAATAGAGAGAAAGCAAAGGCAAATTTAATTAAAAAATTTAAATTTAGCGAGGAGCAAGCAGACTCAATACTGGATATGAGGCTTTCCCGTTTAACTTCTTTAGAGAAAGAGAATATAATACAGGAATATAAAGAGAAGATTAAATTGATAGAGAAATTAAAGTCCATATTATCATCAAATAAAAGACTGGATGGCGTAGTAATAGAAGAGATTGAAAAAGTCAAGGAGCAGTTCTCCGATAAAAGAAGGACAGAAATAATCGAGGGACCCGTTGAGGATTTATCCACTGAGAGCCTTGTTAAGGAAGAAGATGTAGTAGTAACAATTACTAAGAGAGGATGGGTGAAGCGAATACCTCTTTATACATATCACAGTCAGGGACGTGGAGGGATGGGAGTAATAGGTATGCCTCAAAAAGATAATGATTATGTGAATTCTCTCTTTATAGAATCAACCCATGATATTATGTTACTCTTTACAAATAAAGGTAAATGCTATCAATTACAGGTATTCAATATTCCAGAGGGTAGTCGTATATCCAGGGGAACTTCGCTGGCTCAGCTCCTACATATGGATCCGGGAGAAGAACCCCGAGGAGTAATTACCTTAAGGGAATTTGAGGAAGGGGATAGGATAGTTCTGGTTACCAAACATGGGATAATAAAGAAGATAGAGGTGAAGGATTTTAAATATGCACATTCTGGTGGTATAATTGCGCAAAAACTAAAGAAGGGTGATGAATTAATAACCGCCAGAAAGGTATGCAAAGGCAATAAAATCCTCCTTGCTTCTAGGAAGGGTCGGGTAATCAGATTCAATGAAGATGAACTTAGAACAATGGGTAGAAATGCAAGGGGTGTAATTGGTATGTCTCTATCAGATGATAATGAAGTAATATCCTGCGTTGTAGAGAGTGATGATACCATGGATCTTCTATTTATAGCAAGCTGCGGTTATGGTAAGAGAGTAGCAGTATCAGAGTTCAGGGAAATCAGACGTGGAGGAAAGGGAGTTATTGGTATGAAACTCAGCAAGAAAACCGGAGAATTACGCTGTATGGCAGGTGTGGGAGATGATAGAGATGTAATGATAATAACCAAGGATGGCAATATAATACGTTTGATTTCTAAAGAAATTAGCAGACAGCATCGTCATACCAGGGGTGTCCAGGTTGTCAAATTGAAAGGTGACGACCAAGTAACAGACGTAGCCTTGGTGGTAGATTGATAAATGTATTTAAAGTTCAATTCTACTCTGGTGGAAAAAAGGACGAAGTCCCCAAAACTATATATACCAGCTCAGGAATAATAAGAATTTATAAAGTTATTGAGACACGTTTAGAGGAAGATTACCAAACAGGTATGAGAAAAAAAGTTTTTATCTTTAAGAGTATTGGAGGTGATATATACCGTTTGGAATCCCAAAAGGAAGAATTTAAGCTAGGCAGGATTGAGAAAGACTGAATAACTTCCAGGTAAATCAAAATACAAGGGGGACAGTCTTATAAGGCTGCCACCCTCATTTTTCTATCTATTATAAA
>SOIB01000134.1 GCA_004377355.1 Candidatus Stahliibacteriota bacterium
ATATATTATACCCTTTCGGGACAAATAATTTATTTTTTATAGTATAATATACCTTTAAGGGTATAATATCTATGTATTATATGCAAAATAATACCTATCGGGTATAATGTCAAGATAAAAGTTCTATAACTATACCCGATAGGGTTTAATTGTTTTATGATTTTCCTCTCCAGATCTATTTTTTCACGTAATACAAATAATGTATTAGAACTGCTGCTTCCATTCTCACCGAAACAAACCGATACGTACCTGTGAAATATCCTGACTGCTGTTCAATAATTCATGAACGCTGAGAGAGGAGATGATTGTGGCAAGAATAAAGATTTGAACCCCAAATTCAGACAAACGTCCAAATTTAAGTTGTTTTAGAACCAACGTCCCGTCTTATAAGGCGAGATTAAAAGCAGGAGCCTAAAGTAGAAAAAACTTGACATTTTTTATATTTGTAGTAAACATTCAAAAAGAGAGGTGACGTAAGTCGTTTAAGAAGTGCCCAAAAGGACATAAGCTACGTATTCGTAGCCTTCTTAAAACGCTACGCTTCTCTTCTTTATGAACAATACCATTCTTGTTTTATCTCCACAAAGTCTTCAAAGATTTTGAAAAAGCTCAAATCCTTACTTACTATTTTCCTATAAATACTCCAGGAAAAAAAATCCACTGCTTGTAGCCCATATTCTACCTGCGATTCACCGTGTTTTATTTCAAGATTTATTATATCAATTTCTTGTTCGAGGGCATCACCGTGAACTTTTGTTTCAATATATCCAGCAAAATGTTTTTGCTGGTGCATTTCTTTATTGCGCTTATCAATAGTTAAGCAACAATCTCTATAATTAAGAATAATTGGAACTAGTATTTTCCCAGCATAAAAATTATAAGCAATGCCATAAGGGGCCTTTCTAAAAGCATTACTTTTTAAACCAGCTTTTTTTACGATAATATAATCAACTCTCGGCGAACAAGCATTTTTCAAACTAGTCAGTGTTTCTTTGATAAAATCATCTCCATCGATAGCATCCTTGACTTTCTGAGGAATTTTTCTGTTCATATTCAAACCATGTAAGATGCTTGCCTTAATTTCTATTTCTTTTGGCCATCCAAGTCTATGTAATTTAGCCTTTTTCCTTTTCATGGTATTTTTTATTTTATATCTCTTATCATCACCAATTGTTAATGCACATATAGAAAAATATTTAAATGTAGTTTTGTCAGAAAAACTTGCTTCTCCGCTTTCGTCACAGTAAATAAAATATTTCATAGATATTTATCCTTCATTGCTTACTTCTTCTACACTATTTAAAATTTGCTATTGTAAATCACTGTTCCATCAACCACCCTCTCCCTCCAACTCTCTTCCTCAATCATACAAATCTCACAGGGCCCATTTTTAACATCCCTGTAAATGCCTACTAAAAATCCCACCTCTATATATGAGAAATGGGGCCTTAGCTTTTAACTCATAGTAGCGGGTTATTAGTCTCTTGCCACATCGATGGCTCTTGCTAAGTTTAATAGTCACTATCTTTTGAAAAGCTTATTGATTAACATCTTGAAAGTGCTTTTAGGACGATAGTTAAGTAGCTTTAGCAAATCTTGCATATCATGCTTAACAAGTTGTATTTCATTGCCGACGTTTTGGAATCCTAAGAACTCATATGAGTAAATTTTACCTTTGTACAAATAGAACTTATCTCGTATTTTGTTGTACTCAGGGTAATAGTGAACTATAAGTTCCTGATTATCATACATTCTGTTGACATTCTCAGCGTCAGAACAATTTTTTGTATCCTTAAGTTTACCAGGGATTTTGTTTTGGATGTATTTCTCCATTTCTTTGATAAAAACCTCATCCCTGAAATAGTAGTATATATCCTCATCGACGGTAAAGTCGTCTATATTTAAATCATATAGAACTTGCTCAGCCTCATCGGGAAGTATTTGAACGACAATTTTCATTTATTTTTACCTTTAATGGATAAACCTTTGTTGCTCCTATTCCATTCTATTTCGTGTTCATGTATAAGTAGGTGTTGACAAATTCATCTACAAGGCTTTCCACATGGGCTTGAATAACATCTAATCTATATTCAGCACCTAAACAGCCAGTTGCCCAAGAACGGACAGGAAGTGCAATAGTTGGATTTCGTAACAGAAACGCATCTTGGTAAAGCTCAACATCTACCCTATAAGTATAGTACTTGTAGTCATAACACTTTGGAATATTTATAATATGGACATTCACATAGAGTGCAGGACTTCCCTTCATCTTTACCCATTCTTTCTCGGTTAGTATCTTTATCCCAGCAACCTGAAGTTTTTGCTTTACATACGTCTCTAGCTGTTGTCTTGTTAATCCTTCCTGTTCAATTTCAGGTTTTAGGAGTGCCACTTCCAGATAAATCCCCTTCAACCCGTAAAGCGACTCCCGCTCCAAGTCACTATCAGCAATTACGTACACGGAAGTCGACAGGTCTAACAGAAATAAGGCCATAGCTATTAAGATAAAGCAATATCTTCGGTTATACATTATCGTCCCTCCTTATGCACAAAACGGCAAACAAAACGCCACCCATCTATGTGAGAAATGGGGTCTTAAATTTTAACTCATGGTACCCTCGATTAAGGGTTATTTGAAGAATTCAGAATGGGATGTCGTCATTTGGGAAACGAGGTGTTGGTTCAACTTCTGCGAAGTTATCAAAACTTTCTTTAAGGGCTTCTTTCCATGGCTCACCGTGCAATTCGATTAAATATTTTACATAATCATAATAACTCTTATTTCCATCTTTGAGACCCTTTATGAGTATGTTTATCATCCTTTGCTTAGGCTCTTCTTCAATCATATCATAAAAGAAATACTTAAATATGTAATCCTTTTCTAATTGTTCACCCCAACTGAGCTTTCGATAGAGAGCATTCATTAGTTGTTTTTTAAGTAGAAAATGCTCGAAAATACTTGTTGCCCATGTACCTAATGATCCAGCCAAGCATTTTTTTGTTTCTCCTTGATATCTGCCACTCTTGATTGATTCGATTAATTTGTTTTCGATTCTGAGACGCCCAATTTCTTCAAAATGTTTCCAACAGGAAGATGGAAAAATAACCAAAATACATCTAATGGTGTCTTCGTCATTAGTATGTTCTAATTCCTCAGACACGATTTCATACACTTGAGACATCTCTTTTTTAGTAAGTTTTTTCAGGAGTGCATGAATGAAATATTGCAACTTATCCCTATCTGCTCCCACTTTTGCTCGATACACGTCGACAAAAATTTCTAGCCTTTGTTTGGGTGGAATCTTTTTAACTAACAGTTCAGAATATCTCTCATTTTCTGCGAAATCTGGATCAAATACACTATCTATAAACAAATTCTTTGAAAAAGGAGATTTTGATTGATCAATTATCCCTATGAGATAGTTGATGAATAGAATTATGGCATCTGCGTCCTCTGGTTTGTCATTATATTTTCTATGGCTCCTAGGATTTCTAATGCTTTGGTAAATTCCTCGCAGAATTTGTTCTATACCCTTCTGCATATTCCAATCAGAATCACTTTGAAGTTTGTTTACTTTAAGTTTTGGAGACTTTCCGCCGAAAGCATTCCCGATAAGCGCAACTCCATCGCTTTCCAAACCACTCTTTTCACGTATTAAATCGCTCAAAAAATGAAGAGCATCAATAATGGCAGCGGTGAAATTCCTATTTTCATATGAATTTTGGATAAACTGCCAGAGACGAGAATCAAGTCTTGTTTCTAGATTCATGTATTAAAGTATCCCCCCTTTTCTTAATCAGAGAATGGAAAATATTGTTCTTGAGTATTAGAAAAATCTCAATAAACAAACCCCCACCTCTCTACATGAGAAATGGGGTTTAAGTATTCACATTTACATCATATCAGCCTCGATTAAGGGTTATTTTGAGAAGACTGAACTTTTACACGAAATGAGTATAGGTTAGGGAGACATGAAGGTCAAGGGATATGGAGCCGTAGTGTCCTGTCAAAGCAGGTAGGCGCCTGAAACTTTCCTGCTGAGCCCAGCAGGACCGATGAGACAAATTCTGTATATGACTGCATCTTGATTATTATAGCTCTGTCAATTCTGTCGAATCGGAATAGGGAATAATTTCC
>SOIB01000207.1 GCA_004377355.1 Candidatus Stahliibacteriota bacterium
ACTTTGCGTTCTTTGCGAGAGAAAAATGGGGGGTTAGGTGGAAGATATGCAGGACTTGACATATAATTTTTATAGGATAAAATTAATATGCAATTATGCCGGAGTGGCGAAATTGGTAGACGCATCGGACTTAAAATCCGATGGAGTGTATTACTCCGTGTCGGTTCGAGTCCGACCTCCGGCAAAAAATTACTTATTTATCTGGAGCAAATAATGAAGTGGTTTCAAAGAAGGAAGCGTATAGAAAAAGAGAGCAAAAAAAAGGATATTCCAGATGGTGTCTGGATAAAATGTGATAATTGTGGAGAGATTCTATATAAAAAAGAAATTATGAAGAAATTTATGGTATGTACAAAGTGTGATTATCACTTCAAGGTAAATTCATTCTTTTATAAATCTATATTACTCGATGAAGATTCCTTTGAAGAGGAGGATATCAAAATATATCCATGTGACCCATTAAAATTTAAAGATTACAAACAGAAATTAAAAAAGGCTCAGAAGAGGACAACATTAAATGATGCGATTATCTGTGGGCAGGGTAAAATAGAGGGAAAAGGAATCGAGATATGCATAATGGACTTTTCCTTTATAGGTGGTTCTATGGGGTCAGTTGTTGGAGAAAAGGTAAAAAGGGCAATACAACGGGCGATTAATATGGAACTTCCTCTTATAATAGTTAGTGCCTCAGGTGGGGCAAGAATGCACGAAGGGATACTTTCTTTAATGCAAATGGCAAAAACAGCCACCACTCTTTCTAAATTGCATACGCCGTATATATCAATTTTAACAAACCCTACCACTGCAGGAGTTATGGCATCATACGCTTCACTTGGGGATATAATTATCGCAGAACCAGGAGCACTTATTGGATTTGCAGGTCCGCGAGTTATAAAGCAGACTCTAAAAAAAGAACTTCCAGAAGGGTTTCAGAGGTCTGAATTTTTACTTGAGCATGGATTTGTGGATATGGTAGTTCACAGGAAATATCTCCAGGATACTGTTAAAATAATCCTTGGACACCTCTCGTAATGTACCAGAAAAAAACAAAAATAAAGAATTCGTTAGGCATTCATGCAAGACCGGCTTCAATGATAGTAAAACTTGCATCTAAGTTTGAATCTAAAGTAGAACTTGAAAAGGATAATATAGATGTAAATGCAAAGAGTATTATGGGGGTTTTGATGCTTGCTTCAGAGAAAGGTCAGGAGATAGTTGTAAGAGCTTGCGGGGAGGACGAAAAAGAGGCTGTTAAAGCGATTGTCGAATTAATAGAAAAAAGGAAATTCGATGAAGAATAGAGTAATAAGAGGAATTCCTGTTTCCCCTTCTATTGCAATTGGAAAGGTTTTTTTATACTCACCAAAGGATATAACCTTTAAAAGGATAAAAAAGAAGGGAAGTGTAGATGAGGAAATTTGTAAATTCGAAAAATCAAGGAGGAAATCACTGAGGCAACTCAGGGCTCTTAAATCTGAACTTAAAAAACTCCCCACTAAAGAACCTGTAAGATTAATTGATATCCAAATCCTATTTTTGCAGGATCCATTACTTTTAAATAGTGTAGAAAAAAGAATCAGGAATAATAAAGAGGCTGCAGCGGAAGCAATATTAAATTTATTAGAATCATTAAAGCGTGATTTCCAGGAAATTCCCGATAGTTATATTAGTGAACGATATCTTGATGTGAAGGATGTAGGAGATAGATTGTTAAAGAATCTCGGTGAAGATGAGATAGAAATGGAATTAAAAGGGCATAATAACATTGTTGTTGCAGAGCGTCTATCACCAACAGAAACTGCTCAGATGAGCGTAGACAAGGTTAGTGGGATCGTAACTGAGAGAGGAGGTAAAACCTCGCATATTGCTATTATAGCTGAAGCATTGAATATTCCAGCGGTTGTAGGTGTGAATGGATTATTAAACGAGACTGAATCAGGGGATGAGATAATTGTAGATGGAATAAGTGGGATAGTTGTAGTTAATCCAGATGAAAATACAAAGAGGACCTTTGAACAAAAGGAGAAAGAAGCAGAAAGAATACAAAAGGAATTTCTTAAGCACAAAGATCTCCCTGCAACTACTATTGACGGATATTCTATTGATATTTGTGCAAATATTGAGTTACCAATGGAGCTTGGTTTTATAAAGAAATACGGTGCAAAAGGTGTAGGATTGTTAAGAACAGAGTTTTTATATTTGACTTCCGAGAGTATACCTGATGAAGATGAACAATATCGCTTTTATTCTGAGATAGCAAGGGTATGTTCTCCTGACTATGCAATTATAAGGACACTAGACCTGGGTGGAGATAAGGTCTTTAAAACAAAAACAAAGGAAGAAGCAAATCCTTTCCTTGGCTGGAGAGGGATAAGATTCTCTATATCTAATAATGAGATATTCAGAACACAGCTTCGGGCTATACTTAAAGCATCTTCAAAGGGTAACATACGATTGTTGATTCCTATGGTTTCTCAGGTAGAAGAAATGATTGAAGTTCGTAAGATTGTAAAAGATATTATGAAAGAATTAAAAAAAGAAGGTCATCCATTTGATGAGAATATAGAGATTGGAGCAATGGTGGAGGTTCCATCAGTATGCCTTTTGGCTGACCACTTTGCCAAGGTAGTTGATTTCTTTTCAATAGGAACAAATGACCTTACTCAATACACCTTAGCCGTGGATAGAGGAAATAAAAGGGTATCTGGGCTTTATGATCATCTTGATCCCTCCGTTTTAAAACTAATGAGGGTGACAGTAGAGCATGCACATCATAACAATAAATGGGTTGGAGTGTGCGGTGGAATTGCAGCTGATATTGTAGCAGTGCCTGTGCTTATTGGATTAGAAGTTGATGAACTATCATTGCCTCCTAGCTTTATTCCTCAGGTAAAGAATGTTATAAGAGGATTGAGTTTAAAGGAAGCAAGGGAATTGTTAACGCAGGCAGAGAAGATGAGATCTGCAACTGAAGTGAGGGAATTCCTTAAGGGAGAACTTCTTAAAAGATTCCCATCACTTAAAAATATTTTATTGGAGGTTGAAAAATGATAGAAATTATTGATGACTTGCCTGGTGAAGTGAAAGAGGCTATCGAGCTTGGAGCATCTTCTAACATTGCATTTAAAAACATAAAGAAGGTTTGTATAGCAGGAATGGGTGGATCATCTATAGGAGGAGAGTTGTTGGTATCCCTCTCTTATAGATTTTCGAAAATCCCCTTTTTCATAGTAAGAGATTATAATCTACCTAAATTTGTCGATAGTAAAACACTTCTAATAATTGTGAGCTATTCTGGAAATACAGAAGAGACACTCTCATTTTTTGAGCAGGCAAAGGGTAGTAATAACATACTTTGTATAAGCAGTAATGGAGTTCTAGAAGACCAGGCAAAGAAAGAGAAGATTCCTTTATTATCTATACCAAAAGGATATCCTCCCAGAGGAGCTATTGCTTATCTGTTTTTCCCTATTTTAGAGATCCTGAGAAAGTCCAAGATAATGGATATTAAGAAGGATTCTCTTAAAGATACTATAGAAATCCTGGAGGAGAATAAAGATACAGCGAAGACTTGGGCAGAAGAGGTGAGTGGAAGGTTAAAAGAGAAATTACCATTTATATATTCCATTTATGATTTCCGCACTGTTGCAAGGAGATGGAGTACCCAGATAAATGAGAATTCGAAGTCACTTGCTCACTGGGCTGTATTTTCAGAACTTGACCATAATGAGCTTGTTGGATGGGAAAATCCCAAAGAAATTCTTAAGAGAACCTTTATCTTTATTCTGAGAGAAAGAGATGGAGATAAAAGGATAAATAAGCGTATTGAGATAACTTCTGAGTTAATTAAGGAATTCTCAGGTGAAATTGTAAATGTTTATGCAGATGGAGACTCACAACTTGCAAAGATTTTTTCTCTTATTCAAAAAGGAGATTATTTAGCTTACTTTCTTGCCAGGGCTTATAAAGTAGATCCCCTTCCAGTTAAAAGAATACAGGAGTTAAAGAGGAGACTTGCTGAGTGACAATTATCATCCCCCTTGCAGGATATGGGACACGCCTTAGACCATTTACCTATGAAACTCCTAAACCACTTCTCTGGGTCGCTGGAGATACTGTTCTTGGATGGATATTTAAATCCATATCATCTTTACCAATTTCCACAATTGTTCTGGTAATTGGTTATAAGGGAGAGGAAATTATGGAGTGGGTAAATGTGAATTATCCAGAACTCAATATTAGATGGGTCATGCAGAAGGATAGCAAGGGACTTGGACACGCTATATGGTTAGCAGGAAAAGATATTCCTAGGAATGAAGATGTGCTAATCTATCTTGGCGATACTGTGTTCGATGTTGATTGGCAAGAGATAAGTAGTAAAGATAAAAACCTTATCGGAGTTAAAGAAGTTTCAAATCCTAGGAGATTTGGCGTAGCAAAAGTGGAGGATGGGGAGATAATAGATGTAGTTGAAAAACCTGAAAACCCCTCTTCAAATCTTGCTATTGTTGGGTTGTATTATATTAAGGAGTGGAATAGTTTATTCCCGTATTTAGATACTACTATCCAAAAGGACATAAAGACAAAGGGTGAATATCAATTAACTGATAGTTATAGGATGATACTTGAAGAAAAAGATGTAATTCTTGAACCACTTTATGTAAAGGGTTGGTTTGACTGTGGTACAAAAATGAGTCTTCTTGAAACAAATGCGTATCTCTTAGAGAATTTTCAAGAAAACAGAATTGAAGCAGATTGGATAAATAATCCTTGCTATATAAATAATTCTGCAAGAATAAAGGATTCTATAATTGGTCCTAATGTCTCGATTGGTAGTGGTTCCGTAATTGAAAACTCATTCATAGAGAACTCAATTATTTGGAATGATGTAAATATTATTAATTCATATATTAATGAATCGATTATTGGAAATAGAGTTGAAATAAGAAATTCAAGAGGTATTTTTCATCTTGCGACCGATTCCCTAATAATTGGAAAGGAGGAGAAGTGAAACGGGTAATTACCAGTGAATCAGTAACTGAGGGACACCCTGATAAGATATGCGATCAGATATCAGATGCTGTTTTAGATAAATTGTATGAAAAGGATCCAAATCGTGAAGGAGTAAGAGCTGCAATTGAGGCACTCACAACTAGAGGTGTTGTTATTGTATCAGGTGAGATGACTACTTCTATTTATGTAGATATACCAAAGCTTGTAAGGAACCTATTGCGAGACATAGGATATACTAAGTCTAAATATCACTTCACTTACGAGACGTGCGGTGTAATTACTATGATTCAGGAACAATCTCCCGATATCGCACGTGGAGTGAATAAAGGGGGAGCAGGTGATCAGGGAATGATGTTTGGTTATGCTACAAATGAAACAGAAGAATTGATGCCTCTTCCTATAATGCTTGCACATAAGTTGGTAAAAAACCTTTCTGATAAGAGAAAATCCCGGGACAATCATTTTCTCCGTCCTGACGGTAAATCTCAGGTGAGTGTAGAATACGTGGATGAAACTCCCAGCAGGGTAGATAATGTTCTTGTCTCCAGTCAACACGACAAAAATGTGAAAAAAAAGGATATAAAAGAATATATAATGGAAGAGGTTATAAAACCTACAATTCCAGAAAATCTAATAGATAATAATACTAAATATCTTGTTAATCCCACTAATCGTTTTGTGATTGGTGGTCCCCAGGCAGATACCGGTGTAACTGGCAGAAAGATTATGGTAGATACTTATGGTGGGATCGGTAAACATGGAGGGGGATGTTTCTCTGGTAAAGACCCCACTAAGGTGGATCGTTCAGGTGCTTATATGGCGAGATATGTTGCTAAGAATATTGTTGCAGCTGGACTTGCAAGTAAAGTAGAGATACAGATTGCTTATGCTATAGGCATTGTTGAACCAGTTTCACTGTATATTGATTCTTATGGAACAGGAGTAGTTCCGGATGATAAATTGTTAGAAGCAGTTCAAAGGGTGTTTGATTTTCGGCCCATTAAGATTATAGAACACCTTGACCTCAGGCGTCCTCAATACCTTGAAACTGCTGTGTATGGACATTTTGGAAAAGAAAATAAGGGATTTAGATGGGAGGAAAGGGATATGGTAGAAGAACTTAAAAATGAGGTGCAATAATGGATTATGAAATAAAAGATAAAAGCTTATCGAGTAAGGGTCATGAACGAATTGAGTGGGCAAGTGGTTTTATGCCTGTTTTAGGTCAAATTAAAGAAAGATTTAAGGAAGAGAAGCCTTTAAAAGAAATTTCAATAGCTTCATGTCTGCATGTAACCACAGAAACTGCGAATCTTATGATTACTTTAAAAGAAGCTGGAGCAAAAGTAGCATTATGTGCTTCAAATCCACTTTCAACTCAAGATGACGTTGCTGCTGCATTAGTTACTAGATTTGATATACCGGTTTTTGCATTGCGGGGAGCTGATAATGAAAGTTACTATAGACACATAAGGAATACTATAAATTGTGGTCACGACATTACCATGGATGACGGAGCTGATCTTGTTTCAACGCTCCACAGGGAGTATAAAAATAGTCTAGATGCGGTTATTGGAGGGACAGAAGAGACTACAACTGGCGTAATTAGACTTCGTGCAATGGCAAGAGATGGAATCCTTGGATATCCAGTTGTTGCGGTTAATGATTCGATGACAAAATACCTGTTTGACAACCGTTATGGAACTGGGCAATCCACTATAGACGGAATTTTACGTGCAACAAATTTCTTGATTGCAGGAAGCTATTTTGTTATCGTGGGTTATGGGTGGTGTGGTAAAGGTGTAGCAAAGAGAGCTTCTGGTATGGGAGCTAAGGTAATTGTAGTAGAAGCCGACTCGATTAAGGCTTTAGAGGCAGCAATGGATGGTTTTCAGGTTATGCCACTTATGGAAGCAGCTGCGATTGGAGATATTTTTGTAACTGTTACAGGGAATAAATGGATTATAACCAAAGAAGAAATCATAAGGATGAAGGATAATGCTATTATAGGCAATTCAGGACATTTCAATGTTGAACTAAAATTAGAAGACCTTGAGGATCTGAGTGTTAAAAAGAGAAATATTCGGGATAATGTGATACAATACAAACTTTCCGATGGAAGACGTATTAATCTCCTGGGAGAAGGAAGACTCCTTAACCTTTCCTGCGCTGAAGGTCATCCTGCAATGGTAATGGATATGAGTTTTGCAAATCAAGCCTATTCTGCTGTCTACCTTAAGGAAAACGCTCGTAATTTGGAAAATAGAGTTTATACTCTTCCAGAGGAAATAGATCGGGATATTGCTCGTGTTAAGTTAGAAACTATGGGAATTAAAATAGATGAATTAACAGAGGAGCAGAAGAAATATTTGGATTCATGGGGAGAAGGCACTTAAATTCTAAAAAATGAGAGAACTCAGAATCAGTTTTTTTCTTTTATTTTTACTTTTTATATCTGTGGATATAATAACTACCGCACATTCGATAGGCCTGCGAAATGTACTCATTGGAGAGATAGATAACCGTCTGTCTGAGGCCGCTCACGAGTTAGAAAAAGAGATTGGGATGATTTCGGATATTATTAAAATAGAGAAGGTATATCCGCTAATAATACGTTACTCTCTTGAATGGATTGAATTCTTTGACTCAAAGGGTAATCTTATAAGGAAAACTGATATAGAAGCAAATCTCATACCCGAAGAGTTCTCTGATACATCGAGATTCTGGGGATCTCGCTATGGATTATTTCCCATCAAGAATGGATACGTTCTGATATCAGCTTCAGAAGAGTATTTAATGGGTCTTCGAAATCTATTTCGAATTTCCATATTTCTAAGACTATTGATTTATCCTTTATTTGTTGGACTGGGTGTTTTTATATTCAAAACTTTTTCATATCCATTTAAAACTGTCGAAGAGGTTACTGGAAAGGACAAAAAAGAGATAGAGTTTACAATGGCAACGATTGAAGAGATGGCTAGAGATTATAGAGAGAAGTTGAGAAATTTGCGCGAACGAGAGAAGGAATTTAGACAGAAACTATTTCTTTCAAGACTGGGAGAAAATGTTACCCAGATATTACACGAAATAAGGAATTCTACAGGTGCAATACTGGGATTCGGTAAACTTGTTCGTGATGAGGAAATTAGGGAATGTGTACTGGAAGAGGCTTCCAAATTAAACCGTTTTTCAAATCATCTGCTTTCGTTATCAAGTCCACTTAAACTCGAAAAAAAGAAAGTGGGTATGATAGAATTAATAAGTGGAGTGATTAAAATAGTTGATCGTAGAAAAGTTGACATAGAGACTAATATATCTAAAGATTTTTCTCTATTTGTGGATAGGAAACTAATGTCTCAAGCACTGTACAACCTGATTGATAACGCAATATATGCCTGTAAGGATGGAGGAGGAGTAAAAATTGAAGTTGAATCCGCCAAAGAAGACATAATTATAAGGATTACTGACACTGGTAAGGGAATGGATGAGGATACTTTAAATTCTTTATTTGAGTTATTTTTCACAAAGAAGGATGGAGGTGTTGGAGTGGGGATGGCACTTACTAAAAGAGTTATAGAAGCTCATAATGGTGATATTGAAGTAAAAAGTAAACTGGGAGAGGGGACAGAGGTTATAGTTAGAATACCACAGGAGAATAATGGATAAAATACTTATAGTTGAAGATAATGAAAGTTTCAGGAAGATGTTAGAGTTAAATCTTGAGAGCGCAGGATTTTCATTTGACTCCTATGCAAATGCTGAAGATGCAATCCTAGCGTTTAATCGCGATATCTTTTCAATTGGTGTATTTGATTTAAAGCTTCCAGGAATGGATGGTGTAGAGTTGCTATCAAATATTTTAGAATTTGCTCCTGATTTTCCTGTAATTATTATAACAGCTTATGGTGATGTTGAAACCGCTGTCTGGGCAGTAAAGAATGGTGCATGGGATTTTATTCAGAAACCATTTGATCCAGATATTCTGATAAAAAAAATAAAAACAGCTCTAGAGGAGAAACTATATAAACTACCGGAGAGGAGAATTGTAGGTGATTCCTCTGGAATAAAGAAAGCGATAACGCTTGCAAGAAAGGTAGCTCCAACTACTACTACAGTTCTCCTGTTTGGAGAAAGTGGAACAGGTAAGGAAATCTTTGCCAGAGCGATTCATAGATGGAGCAAAAATAAGGGTGGTCCTTTTGTTGCCCTTAACTCTGCTGCTATTCCAGAGAGTTTATTGGAGAGTGAATTATTCGGGATTGAGAAAGGGACTGCAACAGGAGTTGAAAAGAGGATTGGAAAGATCTCTCAGGCTGACAAAGGTACTCTATTCCTTGATGAAATTGGCGATATGCCTTTAATTCTTCAGTCAAAAGTACTACGTGTTATTGAAGAGAAAGCATTTCAGAAGGTAGGTGGTAGGGAAGTTATAAGAGTAGATGTTAGAATAGTTTGTGCTACAAATAGAGATTTGAATAAGATGGTGAAGGAAGGAGAATTCAGGGAGGACCTCTATTATAGATTGAACGTCTTTCCTATTTGTATTCCCCCTTTAAGGGAAAGAAAAGAAGATATTGAAACCCTTATAGATTATTTTATAGATATTTATTCTGATAATATAGGTAAGAAAGTTAATAAACTGACGGAGCTGGCAATGGTTAAATTAAAAGAACATGACTGGAAGGGAAATATAAGGGAACTGGAGAATGTAATAACACGGGCTATTATACTAACCGATGATAATACTATATCCGAGAATCATATTTTATTTGGTAGTTTCGAAGAAGAAGAGAAGATTGAAAAATTTGATCTCAAGGAGATGGGGGAGAAGGCAAGAAGAGAAACTGAGATTAGAATTATAAATGAGGCATTAAAACAGACCGAAGGGAACAAAGCAAAAGCAGCTCGTTTGCTAAATATTTCATATAAGACGTTATTCAATAAAATTAATGACTATAACCTGGAATAATTTTTACAATACAGAGCTACCAGCTGAAAGCTAACATCTAACAATATCAATTCAAAATGAAAAATGCAAATTGAAAAATTGAATATTGCCACAGAGACACAGAGGACACAGAGAATTATTTACCTAAATCCCAACCCCTTTAATTTCTCGCAAAGACGCAAAGGTCGCAAAGAACTTATTTTATTAAATTCTAAATACCCATCTCCCGTCTCCAGTCCCCCGTCTTCGGTCTTAACAGAACTTGACACCCGCAACTTAATACCTAACTTCCGTAATCTAGTCCAAATATTCCTGAACCAGTTCCAATAGCCAATATTCTATCATATGCACTACATCAATCCCGGTTGTATCAGCTCCATTTTCAATTGTTATGGTATTCGGATCTGTGTAAACAACAGTGATACTATCAACCCCGGTGTAAGGATTTGGAATCTTTATTGTTTCTACATCGCCATACCAACCAACAAGATCCAGAGAATCCAGGTTATCACTTCCATCATCACTTATAGCTATTACATATACAGTTCCCCCGGAAAGCATCGAAGCTAAATAATTGCCATTATTATCAGACGCAATGTCAAATCCCTTTACTACATCAGCTAGTGCAGATAAAGCACTTGAGCTCAATTCGTTAATTTCGGAAAGTTTTTCATAAGCTGATGCATCTGCGTTTAGAACAAGAACAATTGCTCCCTCCTTCGGGATACCATCATTACTTACCATTCCAGCGATAGTGGTAAATAATTCCTCGCATGAACTAGTAAAGAGTATTATAATAAGTAAAATTAAACCAAGAGATAACTTCTTCATTTTTTTCATCTATACCTCCTTTTTTCCTCGAAGTAACAGAGCTTATACACCTTTATACTCATTTACTCATCAACTCTTTAACGCCTTTTCTAGCTATACTCCTATATTTAAAATAAAAAAAAGTGTATTAACTGTCAAGACCTTTTATACAACCTTGACAGGAATGATTATTCGTAACAATATAAATTATATATGCGCCCGTAGCTCAACTGGATAGAGTGGCGGACTTCGGATCCGTTGGTTGAAGGTTCGAATCCTTCCGGGCGTAGAGATTTAAATATTAGGAGGGGAAATGGGAAGTACAATTATTGATATAAAAGCCAGGGAAATTCTTGATTCTCGAGGGAATCCAACAATTGAAGCAGAATGCAAATTAGAATCAGGTACAGTAGGAAGAGCAGCTGTGCCCTCTGGAGCTTCAACGGGTACGAGGGAAGCACTAGAACTTAGAGATAATGATAATAAAAGGTTTGGAGGTAAAGGAGTTTTAAAAGCAGTAAATAATGTAAATAACATTATTGCACAGGAAATAATTGGTAAGGATTGTCTTATGCAGGTATCAATAGATAAGATAATGTGTGAATTAGATGGAACAAAAAACAAAAAGAATCTTGGCGCTAATGCAATACTTTCTGTATCTCTTTCAATTGCAAAAGCAGCCTGTAAGTTTCTCGGCATTCCTCTTTATAGATATTTAGGAGGTGCAGATGCAGTTGTGCTTCCTGTTCCCCAGTGCAATATTATAAATGGTGGAGAGCATGCGGATAATAATCTCGACATTCAAGAGTTTATGATAATGCCTTATGGCTTCCCGTCCTTCAGAGACTCAATTAGATGTGCAAGTGAGATTTTTCATGTTCTTAAAAAAAGTCTTTCTAATCAAGGTCTGGGAACTGGTGTTGGAGATGAAGGAGGATTTGCTCCTAATCTATCGAAAAACCAGCAATCACTTGATCTAATTATAGAAGCTATAAAAAAAGCAGGTTATCAACCTGAAGAGGAAGTAGGTATTGCTATAGATGCTGCTGCATCAGAGTTTTATAATGGTAAATCATATAGGTTTGAAGGTAAGGATATATCCACAGATGAACTTATTTCAATTTATAAAGACTGGGTAGAAAATTACCCAATAGTTTCAATTGAAGACGGACTGGCTGAATCAGACTGGAATGGATGGGAACGGTTGACAAAAGAATTGGGTGAAAGTATACAGATTGTTGGAGACGATATCTTTGTAACAAATACATCCATTATAAAGGATGGAATAAAAAGAAATATTGCCAACTCAGTGCTTATTAAGCTTAACCAGATTGGAACCGTAACTGAAACAATTGAAGCTATCAAGTTAGCTAAGGAGAATGGGTGGACTGCGGTGGTCTCTCACCGTTCAGGTGAGACCGGAGATGTTTCTATTGCTCATCTTGCTGTTGGATTGAATACAGGTCAGATAAAAAGCGGTTCATTGTCAAGGAGCGAAAGGGTTGAAAAATACAATGAGTTAATAAGAATCGAAGAGGAACTGGGTGATGCTGCAGTATACAAACAGAAAGAAGTTCTATCGCAATAAATTTCGATTAAAGCGCCATCTTAAGAAATTATTACCCATCATTGCTCTAGCAGGTTATCTATATTATTTACTATTAGGTCCATATGGATTTATAAATATTTGTCGATTAAAGAAAGAAGAGTTAAGTTTTAAAAGACAAAAAGAACGGTTGTTAGAAGAAAGAGAAGCTTTGAGCGATTCACTTCTTATGATACAAAAAGATACCTTTCTACTGGAGAAACTTGCGAGGGAAAAATTAGGTATGATTATGCCTGGTGATACTGTTATTTTAAATATTGAGGAGTAGAATGGTAGGAATTGATATTATTGACGTAAATAAGATACGAAAACTGATTGATAAATGGGGTGAGAAATTTATCAATAGAGTATTTAGTCGAGCAGAGCAAGATTACTGCGAGGAGAAAAAAAATAAATTTCAGTGCTATGCAGTAAGATTTGCAGCAAAGGAATCATTCTATAAAGCATACAATCACCTGTATGGATGGAAGGCGCTTGAGATTATAACTGAGGGAGCCACACCATATATAAGAGTATTAAACGAGAGCCTTAGAGATGAAATCAAGAAATATAAAATAAATCTTTCTATTTCACATATTGAAAATATAGGTATTGCTTTCGTTATTTTAACTGTTAAGTGAAAATAGAATATATTACTTACAGATTATCAATATGTTATATATATAGAATTTGAGTATTTATTTAGATATTATCTACATTATCTTTAAGATCGTAGAGAAATTTAAGTGCATCCTTTGGGGCCATATTATCTGGATTTA
>SOIB01000037.1 GCA_004377355.1 Candidatus Stahliibacteriota bacterium
GAACAGTATCAATTCCATTATCAGCGAAATTGACAGATGAAGATGTGGAGGATGTAATTGAGGCAGTGAGGGAGATTATTGAAAGTAATGTAAAATGAATGAGATGAGGATGTGTCCGTGAAATTTGCAGATGAACTCGAGAAATATGTGGTATTGAAGTTAGCTCTAGATAAATATAAAGGTACAACTCGCACTCTAGAAGCGGGCTTTCAGATTGCAGGATCTGAAGTCAGAGAAAGAATCAGGAAGCACGAAAAAAGATTACTTAAACTCTATTTCTGCAATTGGGTAGCACCGTATTACGGGAATTTGAAAGATTGGAGAGACGAGTCTCCTATCTATGTGTTATATCAAGGGAGACTTGTGAGTGGGCTATACCTTTGTGGTCAAAATGAATTTGACGAGGGGAAAAGCTGGGGACAGGTACATTACTTCTTTACAGATCCTGCATTCAAGGGAAGAGGGCTACACAGTATCTTATTCAGCAAAGCCATAGACCGAGCCAAATCATGGAATCTTCAGGGAGTGATAATCAGCACCGATAGATACTTATTGCCTAAGGTATACGTTGAGTGGGGGGCAATTCCATGGAAGGAGGTGAAAAAGGTAAATTCCTGGATGCCTTTGACACCATCGAAGAAGTTTTTGGAGCTACTGAGAAAGCTGATTCGCACTCTCGGAAGGCCATTGTAAGCACGCGCAGGAGAACTGTTTCCACAGGAAGATGAAAATGCTATCCAAAAACTACCTGACATACAAGATATACGATGAATTACTTCGCGGAAGCGTTGAACCAAGTCGACTTATAGAGATAGGCCGTGGCGAAAAGCCCTATGTAGCTATGACAAAACCTTATGTTACGGAACATCTTGGACTTAACTATCAACACCCGCTCCACGATAAATCCAAAATTGATTTATTTGGAACTGTTTATGAGATTTCTGTTGAAGATAAGTATTTTGATGTAGTACTTTGCACCGCTGTATTAGAACATTTAGAAGAGTCAGATAGGGCAACTGAAGAAGCAATCGAGTTTTAAAAAGAGGTGGTTATGCCATTTATACTGTGCCTCTATTTTGGCACCTCCATGAAGAACCAAGAGATTTTTACAGATATACAAATAGGTTTGAGGCATTTTTAGATAAAGATGGATGAATTATTTTACTTTTATGGATAGGCTGTTTGCAAAATTTTACTGCACAAAGCTTACCAAGATGAGGGTAGGAATTAAACCAATAAACCAAATAGCAAATTCGGATTATTTTAATGAAATTATTATTAAGAGTACAACTAATTTAAAGTTTAAACAATTTATTGCCCCTCCCGATTTTCTAAAAGATAAATATACTTTAATAGGGAGAGAGATCAGTGAATGGCCACATTGTGAATTAATTAAATATTTAGATAATAATTTATCGTTAGACAATTGCGATTATGTCAAGAAATACCAAAATGGAACTTTGGATTTCCGAAAAGAAGGGAGAATATCAATAAAATATCTAAAAAAGAGTTATCAGAAAAAATTAGATGCTATGAAAAAAGGTGAAATTTTCTCAATAAAGGTTTATTTAGTTCATGATAACATTTATACAGTTGCTGATGGTAAGCATTTTCTCGCCATGGCATTTTATTTTGATTATCACAATCTAAGATTCGATATAATTCAGAACCCTATTTTCGATACTTACTTCAGATGGATATTTAAAAAAATAAAAAATGATAAAGACTTTAGAAAACATAATGACTTCTTCAGGAGAGTGTATGAATACAGGAAAAAAGAAGTTGATAGAATCATTGAAAGCAGACCTAATAAATGATCCGATCGAGTCAAGTGCGCCGATATACCAACCTATATACTTTGACGAGTTTAAGGATATTAAAACAAGCCTAAACCAAGAGGAGTTCTATAAAAAGTTTAATCTCATATTCAAGTACATTGACGAAGATTTATTGGACAAAAAAGTTCTTGATATTGGCTCAAATGCTGGTTTCTTTTCTTTTGCGACAGCGAAAAGAGGCGCAACTGTGGACGCCTTTGAACCACAATCTCGCTATTTTGAACTCTGCCAAAAACTCTGTAAAATTTATAATATCTCAAATATTAATTTCATTAATAAACCAATATCTACGGAATTATTGGATAAAAAAAAATATAACTATAGTTTCATGTTAAGTGTTTTTCAATGGATTTCTCAGGGCAATCGAAGATCGCAATTTGGAAAAGATATTCTAATGGAAACTTCAAAACATATAGATACTTTATTTTTTGAATTAGGTTGTAACCTAGGTAGATCAGCGGTAAAAACAAGGAAAATAAATCATCTTGCATATATCTATTCCTTATTAAGGAATAATACAATCTATAGAAATATTAAATTGATAGGTACTACAAAAATTTGGGGAGAACGCTCTTATAGGTATCTGTTTATCTGCTCTAATAGAAATGTAAATGTTAAAGAACCCTTTTATTCTTTTTTAAAATGGATTGATATCTGATACGAGATAAAATAGTTCTTATACTAAGAAAATATGAATCTAACAACAAAAACTGTTCAAGGTGTTGGCTGGTCTGGAATATCACGGATTACTCGTTTATTACTTCAACTTGGAATGACGGCCCTTTTAGCCAGATTGCTTACACCAAATGATTTTGGATTACTTGCCATGGTAGTTGTGTTCACTAACCTTGTGATGGTATTCCGTGATTTTGGATTGACTGCGGCACTAATACAGCGTAAAGGACTCGCTGAAGAGCATCTGTCTTCCGGTTTTTGGGTCAATGTATTAGTAGGACTCCTTTTAACCCTCTTGTTAGTCGCCTTAGCTCCAGCAATCGCTTATTTCTATGGTGAAGATAGACTAACCCTTATCATCATGGTATTAGCTTCAACTTTTTTTATGTCTTCCTTTGGCATTGTCCAAACTGCTCTATTGACGAAAGAACTGAATTTTAAGCCTCTGGCTATCATTGAGATATCGGCAGTTGCAATTTCAGGAACGGTAGCTATTGTTTTAGCTTTTGCTGGATTTGGGGTATGGAGCCTTGTCTGGCAGCAAGTCATTTCCAGCTTTGTAACAGTAATTTTTCTGTGGACTTTCTCCAGTTGGAGGCCAAAACTTTTATTCCGATGGCAACGAGTTAAGGAGCTTCTGAGTTTTGGTTTGAATCTCACTGGATTCAACTTTGTGAACTATTTTAATCGTAATCTTGATAATCTTCTTATCGGAAAATTCTTAGGTTCAGCTCCTTTAGGGTTCTATAATTTAACCTATCAACTCTTACTCTTCCCTTTAAGTAATATTTCTCATGTTGCAGGAAGAGTTATGTTTCCCAGTTTTTCCACTATCCAAGATGATAAAAGCAAGGTGCGCCACTCTTACATAAGAGCTACCCGTTATATTGCGACAGTGACTTTTCCAATGATGATAGGACTCTTGGTAGTTGCCCCTCAATTTATAAGAGTAATTTTTGGTTCTCAATGGGAAAGGTCAATTTTCTTAGTTCAAATCCTTGCTTTAGTAGGTTTAATGCAATCTATAAGTACTCTAAATGGGACTATCTATCAGTCTCAAGGCCGAACCGATATTCAATTTCACGTAGGAATTATCTTTGCTATTATAGTTGCCCTTTTTTTTATTATAGGACTTCACTGGGATGTAGAAGGGGTAACCGTTGCGTATGCTATAGCCACGCTTCTGTTGACATATCCATGTTTTGCAATTCCTTTCAAGCTAATTAATCTAAAATTTAGCTATTTTATCAAGCAGTTTAATTCATTATTTTTGGCAACAGTGGCAATGGGAGCAATTGTATTTGCATTTCGTATCTTTCTGGAGACTACTTCGGAGACGAGCGATCTGGTCACGCTTATATCAACTGTGGTTGTTGGTATAGCAAGCTATACTGGTCTTTTATTCATATTAGATAGAAATTTGTATCGAGAGGTTTTCCAGTTGTTGCGTCAATTGAAACCTCCAACTCAAGAAATAACTTGGCAAGAGAATTATGATTCACAGTCCAAAAAGGAAAGGATATGAAAACAGTTATCCATTACGGAGGTTCCTATTTACCAATCACGGAAACGTGGATATACGGGCAGATAAAGAATCTTAAAAGATATCA
>SOIB01000203.1 GCA_004377355.1 Candidatus Stahliibacteriota bacterium
AGCCTGCGAATGGATTTTCCGCCCCGTGTAATACCATTATGTACAAAACATTTTCCTGTTACACGGGGCGGATCGTTGTAAAGTAAAATCACCGATTTTGGCCTACAAAGAAAACTGTAACCAATAATTTAATTCATATAAGTTATGTGTGTCTGATATTTTTCTACTGTTAAAACATTTCCGCATTTCATGAAATGTAGAAATGTTAAATATAAAATGATAGCTGGTGCCCTAAATTATTAATGTCATAATATTATAGTCAGTGTAATCTATTTACCTCGTTAGATATGAAATTATCTAATGGGTAAATAATCAGAGAACTCTGAGTAGTTTGATAGAACCCTAAAAAATTCTTGACAAAGTTGTTGGAAGGGAATAAAATAGTATTGAAAAAATTTGCTTAAAGCTTCTAATAAAGACGACAATATATTAAGTTTGAAATGAAAGGAGTATAATATGCAAGTAGATTGGAGAAATTATATTGTAAGCACACTAGATGTGCTTCAAGGTAAACCAAGAATCAGGAGGTAATGGTAGCAAGAAGATTCAGTAAAGGTTTTAAGGTTATAATTTGCATCATTGGTTCATTAGTAGGGCTTATCCTGTTATTATTCGTTTTAGGGTTGATAACCGATTGGTTCACTCATCCTTCAATAGAAAGGGCTGGAAAAGAAGCACTTGAGGATTTAATGAGTTTGAAGCGGGATGAGCCTGGAAATGCATGGAATTATTATTCCGCTGCAATAGAAAAGTATAAAGATATTAAACCTGATAAAATACCATATAGATATCTCGAAGGTAAGATTGAAATTACTCCTAACGTTATAAAAATCCTTGAAGAGAGTAAGGACATAATTGGGATAATCAAGGAGGGGACAAAACAGGATTTTTGTTCTATCCCATATAATTATGAAAAAGGTGTAGCAGCTGATATTCCTGACTTTATGAGTTTGAGAAGAACAACAGACATTATCTGCGCAAAATCCTTAAGTGAATTAGAGATGGGACATACAGAAGAAGCACTCGATAATATATTTTCTGTAGCAACTGTTGGAAAAGATATAGCAGCTGGTGCACCTGTGCTAATTTCTCAAATGATAGGTACTGTTATTTTTTTGCAGGCAAACCATGTTCTTGAAATTGGTATTGCTTCAGGAGTTTTTAATAGCAGCGAATTGGAAACTATCTCTGAATTTCTGGATGAGATTGAAAGATTCTGGCCAATGTTGAGCACGGCGTTGGATGGAGAAACGAAATCATTAAAAATTACATTATCTCAATCGTACAGAAATTTTGAAACCTCTTTACCTGTCTGGTGGAGCAATATAAAAATAAGATTTTATGCAGAATTCGCAGCTCGTTTTTTTTGCTGGCGATATATCTTCTCTCCCAAGCGTGCAACCCTATGTAGTATCAGATTAATGGATAGTATTATCAATGAGTTGAAGGAGATGGAAAGCGAAACTGTGAAAATGACAATAAAAGAGGAAACTGACATAAAAGCTATAGACCTTCTAAAGAAACGTATGAATAATTATGCAGCAAAGAACCATATTTTCAGTGTATTAATGCCCAATATAATTCCAATGTATCGTAGAATATTAAGAACCATTACAAAAATAAGAATGCTTTATCTTTCCAGCATTATTTCTTCATACCGGCTTGAAAAAGGTCGTTTTCCTCTCAACCTTGAGGAGATTGCAGAAGATCTTGTAGTTGATTTCAATACTGGGAAGATGTGGGAATATACTAACTATGAAGATTCTGTTACTATATTCAGCCCTGGACCCGATATCTCTGATAGAAAAGACGACATTTCTATTACCCTGACAAGAATGGGTATCAAAAAATACCTTGCAAAAAGAAGAAAAAGTCATAGCAAATGATGAAATAGAAAAAAAACAGTCTCTTTTTGAATCCATCCTTTCTTAAATACTGAATTATTAAATCCTTATAGCCAAAACTTAAATAAATATTGTATATAATTATTTCTAATTATGATTTCGTATAGGGTAATATAGGCATTTTTAAATAAAACTCTTGACATCTTATAAATCTATAATAATATATAACATAAAAATGCTATATAACGTTATATATTAGGAGGGATAATGTGGGAAAAGTGGGAATTAAAAAATAATCCATATTCTCAAAATCCAATAGATGAACGAAGTTTAAATCTATTTGTTGGACGAAAGAAGGAGATAGCTCTCTGTTATAATTGCCTATCAACTTCCAATTCTCGAATTGTGATAGAAGGAGGTAGAGGAGTGGGAACAACCTCACTTGCTAATTATGTAAGATATACGCTTTCTAAGAAGGGAGGGTATCTCACACCAGACATAGAAATCTCTGTAGGAAGAAATTGGAATTTAGAACTCCTTTTGTCAAATGTCATAGCTGCAGTAGTTTACGCACTGGAGCGTCGGAATCGAAAGTTAACCTCTAACCGGAAATTTCAAAACATAAAAAAGACAACTCAGGTGATAGAGGAAAGATTCAAAGCTGCTGGTTTTCAAGCGTTTGGCTTTGGGGGGCAATTTGGCGAAAGCGCTGTCGTTTCTTATCCAAGATTAATACCTGTTGTCACTCTTACTCAATACATGAATGAACTATCTAACATTAGTAAATGTAGTGATAACAGTAAAGGTATCATTATTCATCTTGATAATTTAGATATTAAAACCGTATTCGAACCAGACTCACTAAGAAATTTCCTAAATGAGGCAAGAGACAGTTTTCAAATAGAAGGATATCACTGGATGTTGATTGGAGATACAGGACTTAGAGGATTTATTGGTAGCCATATTGATAGATTGGATGATATCATTACTGCAGAAGTAAAGCTTAAGCCTCTTACATTGAAGAAAGTGCAACAATTAATTGATAAGAGAATTCGGTATTACAGCCTTGTAAGGAAAAAGGTTTCTCCCCCAATAGATTTTGAGGTAATCAAATATTTATATAGCTTAACCGACGGAAGGCTCAGGTATATCTTTGGTATATGTACTCGTTTGCTTTCTTTGATATCCAGTGAAGCATTAATTCATACAGTTGACCTGGATTTTGCGAAACCAATAATTATGAGGTTAGCAGAAGAAAGAATTGCTCAGAGGAATATATCTCCTCTTTCTCTAAGAATTCTAAGGATGTTAGTTGAATCAGGAGGGTCAACTACAACTGAATTAGCAAAAAAGTTAGACAAGGGACAGACTAGTGTATCGAGATGTTTAAGAGAATTATTGACGAAGAGGTTAGTCAAATTTAAAAAGGTTGGGAAAGAACATATCTATTCGCCCTCTCTGGACGCAAAAGTAGCCTATGGTTAAGGATAACCAAGATAATTCTTATCTTATCAGAATTATTGTTACAACAAGGTCAACAAAGTAGCGAGAGGTCATACTGATGAGAATTATATATGTAACGGATTTGCATGGAGATAAACGGAGTTACGAAAGGCTATTCAAGATAGCAAAAGCTTTCAGGGCTAATATGGTGATAAATGGTGGAGATATGCTTCCTATCATGGGTGATTTATTCAAGCAGGGTGAATTTATTACTGGCTATCTTGAGAATCACTTTTCACAGTTCGAATCTGCTGGCATTTATTATCTGTGTTTCTTAGGAAATGACGATTTAAGAATATTTGATGGGATTTTCGAAAAAGCGTGTAATAAATTTCCTTTCGTAGTGCCCTTAGCTCAACGCAAGTTTGAAATAGAAGGTTACTCATTCATAGGTATGAACTGGATAGCCGATTATCCATTCCCTCTTAAGGATAGGTGTAGAATGGACACAGATGACTATATATTCGAGGAGCAGTTGGGAAAAGGACTATTATCTACACCGAATGGGTGGAAAGAGATAGAGGATTGGTTTGCCTATGCAAAAACTCTTCCAACTATAGAGGAGGAACTTAATCGCTTAGTGCAGCCAGACAACATGAAAAATTCTGTCTATGTAATTCATATGCCTCCGCACAAGTTAGGACTCGACAAGTGCTTTGGTGGTAGAGAAGTAGGTTCAAAGGCAGTTTACGACTTCTTGTTAAAAAATCATCCAAAACTTTCACTTCACGG
>SOIB01000181.1 GCA_004377355.1 Candidatus Stahliibacteriota bacterium
CCATGCATCTATATCTTCAAATCTTTCTATTGCCATAAAATTACTCTCTTAATTTAACTCAGCACCTGGCACTTGGAACTCATTTATCATTAATCCCCTAAGAGCTAACAAGGAAGCCTTCCTGCTTGAGGTGATTAATTATTTCCAGGGCATTTTCTTCGGGAGTGGATTTTGTTGTAATTACAGTAATTTCTGGAGCGACAGGTCTTTCATATGGGTCATCTATACCGGTGAAATTCTTAATCTCACCTCTTCGAGCTTTTGCATAAAGTCCTTTAGAATCACGCTCTTCACAGACCTCCAGGGGAGTATCAACAAAAACCAATATAAATTTATCATCTCCCACCATATTTCTAACTTCATTCCTGACTTCACGATAAGGGCTCACAGCTGCACATACCGCCACACCGTTGTGACGAACAATCTCTGAAGCCACAAAACCGATGCGTAAAATATTTGTATCTCTATCCTCTTTACTGAAACCCAAACCCTTAGATAAATGAGTTCTAACTATATCCCCATCAAGTACTGTTATCTGTCTACCATGTTCAGCTAACTTTTCGACAAAAACATTAGCAATTGTTGACTTCCCGGTGCATGGAAGACCTGTAAACCATATACAAAAACCCTGTTTATGTCGGGGAGGGTGAAGTTCTCGTAATACATCAACAACTTCAGGACGTATGAAAAACTCAGGTAATTCCTTGCCTTTCTCCAATAAATTTCGTATTTCAGAGCCTGAGATTTTAACTTTTTTCACTTCTTCAGGAACTTTATCATGTTCTTCATATCTATCTTCTTCAGTCAAATATACAAGTTCATTGAAAGGTGTCATTTTTACACCAATTTCATCACCATATTCTTTTAGCAGGTTCTGAGCATCATAAGGACTGTAGAATGGCTTACCTCTGGAATCTTTACCAGGACTGGCATGGTCACGACCCACAATAAAATGATTTGCTCCGTAATTACGTCTTATAATTGCATGCCATAGTGCTTCACGAGGTCCAGCCAATCTCATAGCCAGAGGTAGAAGACTTAAAACAGTCCTTTTTGAGTCATAGTATTTATTTATCAGTTCTTTATAACTTCTAACTCGTGTATAGTGGTTAACATCTCCTGGTTTGGTTAATCCTACAACTGGATGGATAAGGAGTGCACCATTTATCTCATTTGCTGCCCGTTTTGTTAATTCTTCATGTATTCGATGCATTGGATTACGTGTTTGAAAGGCTACCACATTCGAATATCCCATTTTAGAAAGTAACTTTCTAACTTCAGAAGGAGTAAGGCGTAATTCTTTAAAATCATAATGTTTTGGTAAATTTATTATCTTTATAGGTCCTGAAATGTATTTTTCCCCCCATGTATACATCTCTGCAACAAGTGGGTGTCTAACATCAGTCGTGCCAAATACACATTTAGCCTCTTCTTGTAAATCCTTTTTAAAAATCTCCTTAACTTTCATAACTGCAATCAGGTCATTCCTTAAATCACGAAGAGCTATATCATCACCTATTTTAAAACTCGCATTTTCAGATACCGGTAATGTTATTGGGATAGGAAACAGCGTTCTATCTTTAAGTCGCATGTCTTTCAGAACACTATAATAATCTTCTTCTCCCATAAAACAAAGAAGAGGAGAAAATGCTCCAGTAGCTAATAATTCAAGATCACATAATGAACGTAGCGTCAGCTGAATAGAACAGAATGAATTTGCTTTTTTTATCAATTTCGTCCGTTCATCACCTGAAACTGTAAGGTCGATTAACTCTCCTCCATATGGTGTTATGAGGTGTGTTGAGTTATTTCCATTATTATGTAATAGGTTTTTATCTTTCATTTTCTGGAAATAACTTAAATTAATGAAGTTTTTTTGTCAAGGATTTAATTCATTTATTTATTATACTTGACATTGTGATGAAAATATTTTATTAGTTTAATATGGAAACTCAGCGGAGGGGGAAATGAGAGTAATTATTGAAAAGAATTATGAATTTATGTCAAAAAGAGCGGCAGAAATTATTGCTGAACAAATCCGTGAGAAACCAGACTCTGTATTGGGACTCGCAACTGGTTTTACACCTTTAGGGACCTATAAGGAATTAATCGGGATGTATAAAAAAGAAGGACTTGATTTTTCAAGGGTTACTACCTTTAACTTGGATGAATATTATCCAATTCCCTCTACTCATCCCCAGAGTTATCATTATTACATGCAAAAAGAATTTTTCAAACACATAAACATTAACCTTGACCACACCTACATTCTAGATGGTTTAGTAAAGGACGTTAAGGCGTTTTGTAGGTGGTATGAGGAGGAAATAAGAAAAGCTGGAGGAATAGATTTACAATTACTTGGAATTGGTAGAGATGGGCATATAGGCTTTAACGAACCTGGTTCGTCTCTGGGTTCACGGACAAGAATAAAAACCCTCGATGCAGCGACTATAAAAGATAATGCACGGTTCTTTGGGAAAAAAGAAGATGTTCCAAAATATGCAATTACAATGGGTGTTGGAACAATAATGGATGCAAAACGTTGTCTCCTTTTAGCGAGTGGGAGCGATAAGTCTAAGGTTCTTACAAAAGCGATTGAGGGACCAATAACCGCCCAGGTGACAGCTTCAATACTCCAGATGCATAAAGATTTAATTGTTATTGCTGATGAAAAAGCAAGCAGGGATTTAAAGAATAAGGATTACTATCAGCATATAGAAAAACTTACTGAAGAGCTAAAAACATTAACTATTGAAGAATAGCACACTAGTCGTTTGTCTTCAGTCATTAGTCAGTAGTCGTTAGTCATTTTTAAGGATTAAGTGGTAGATTTTAGGTCTTAGGTCTTGGGGGTTAGGAGAATGTCTTTCTTGCAAGTGAAGTACCTTTTACCATATTTTCAAGTTTTTTAAATGCTACTCTCCAGGACCTTGTCCGAAGACCGCAGTCTGGATTCACATAAATGCGCTCAGGTTCTATTATCTTTGTTGCATTCAGAATCCTATCCCTTATGAGTTCTGGGGATTCTATTTTATCACTATGCGAATCAATAACTCCAAGACCAACCTCTCTTTCATCTTTGTATTTCCGCATTAATTCTAGAAAGTCGTAACTGTCACTCTGTGCAAATTCGAATGTATATTGGGAGCAATTTTCCAGCTTAAGAATATGTGGATATAAAAGTGAATAATCACTATAACAAATATGAAGGCTGAATTTACAGCCATTAATACCTTTTGTTGACTCACTGTAACTATCTAAAAATATATCTATCTCTTCTGGTTCTGTTGTTGCAGCTGGTTCATCAATCTGAATAAGTTTGGCTCCAATATCTTTAAGAGCAAGTATGTTCGGTCTAATTACATTTTTTGCAAGACTCATGGCAAGGTCATAATCTGCCTTATAAATAGCTTTTTTTCTACTTCTTTCTTTACCGATCCATTTTTTAAGAAAATATTCATTAAAAGACCAGTTTGTGAAAGTATAAGCACCCGTTAGTGGAACTTTAATTGGTTTATCTGTTAGTTCCTTTATATAATTAAATTCATCAATATGATATGGATTTTTTAATTCCGGTTCTTCAATACAGGCTGCCTTCTTATAATATTTATTGTCAAAACTCCGTACCTCTCCATAAAATTTAAAGCCATTTATATTGGATATAGGCTCCTGATACATCTCGGTTCTATGCTGCTCACCATCATAAACAATATCAAGACCAACCTTCTCAAAGCATCTTATTACTAACAAACTTGACAAGTCTCTGAGTTTATTTTTATCTTCTTCATCTATCCTTTCTTTTTTAAGAATGTCCTTTAATTCTTTTGGCTTTTCAAACGAAGAAAATTTAATCCAATGGTTAAGTTCATCTAAATCCCCATTTTTAAGACTAGCACCTCTTAGCTTCTTAATAAGCCAGTTTGGTCTTGCTATACTTCCAATTTCCTGAGTGGGAAACAACATACTTACTCCTTTATAAAGTATCTGAAATTTCTCTCATTGCTTCAATTTTCTTAATGGCAATAGGATAAGGCAAAAATTCTAAATCACAATTGGGACATATAAAAAACTCTTCTGGCGAAAGTTTATCAAGAACATTTTTCACAAATTCTTTCAAATCTTCTACATCCTCTACGAGTGAGTTCTGGGCATCAATGCAACCTATACCAATCCTTCTATCAGTTTTGAAATCAACTTTATCAAGAGATGTTGCAATAAAGTCTATTCCAATCGATGTAACAGGAAACTCCAATATTTTCAGTAGATTTGAAAAATCACCCCATGGCAGGTGTATTAAGGTTTCCACCTTGATATTCTCTGTTAATATTTCATATGCTTTCTTCCAGTGATTAAAATCCCTTTCCTTTATTAAAGATATGTATGGTTCTGAAAATTGAATACAGGATATATTTTCTTCCTCAAGGTGTTTGGATATTCTGGAGAGGGTCCTGGCAATCATAAACAACGTATCCTTACAATACCTATCCTCACTCAAACCAACAAAACTAACAGGACCTGGAAGATTGACCTTCCTTCTTTCTGGAATCAAATCCAGGTAATAGAACTTATCTATAAATTCAGATTTTAACTCTATATTTCCTTTAATTATAGGCTTACGATAAAATGTATTTGTCCTGAAGAATCTTGTCAGTGGACCACTTTCTATACCTTTCATAAAAGTAAAAGGTCTCAAAAGGTCCTGCCAGAGAAATCCCCCATCTATTATATACTGAAAATCTTCTTGAAAATTCATTAGATTCTTTACATCGCCCTCCCGTATTCTTTCCAAATCATTTTCTTTCAATCTACCCCTATCGTAATCGCGAGTTGCTTTAATAAGTTCAGGTGAACGGGCAAAAGTTCCTGTAAGTTGACATTTTAACATTTTAAAATCTCTCCTATTTGTTTTGAATGAGCTCTTTAATAATCGAATATTTACCTTTGGATAGCATTATACAAACTCCATTCACAAGCTCTTTTAGCCCACTTATTATTTCATTTATAATCTTAACTCCATCCTTATCTGCTCTCTTTCTAATATCCTCCGGGATTCTAATGCCAGGTACCTCATTATGTAAATACTCTGCCTGCTCTCTACTAAAAAGTGGCATTACACCAGCAAATATAGGAATATCAAACTTTTTTACTTCTTTCACAAATTTAGAAAAATTATCAAGGTCAAACACTGGCTGGGTCATTATAAAACCTGCTCCTGCCTCTATCTTTGCTTTGAGTCTTAAAAATACTTCCTTCATAGGTTCTATCCCAGATGCTGAACCAACCCATAATCTGGTTGGTGATTGAAGCTGATTACCAAGCAAATCCCTCCCGGAATTTAAGCTTTTAATCATCTCTATAAGTTCTTTTGAAGTTGCTTCCCAGATAGCTGCTGAAAATGGATAATCTCCTGCTGAAGGTGGATCTCCTGTTAAAGCCAGCATGTTCTCTATACCGAGGGCAGATGCAGCCAGACAATCTGCCTGAAGCCCAAGAATATTCCTGTCTCTTGTGGTCTTATGTAGAATCACTTCAAGTGAAGTCTCATCTTTTATCCTGTGCGCAAGAGCTAAAGGTCCCATCCTTACTCTTGCCATAGGGCTATCTGAGATGGATAATGCATTTACACCAATTGACTGCAACTCTTTTGCCAGTTTGAGCTCTCTATTTAAGTCTGTACCCCTTGGAGGCTCCATTTCTACAATCCAGATAAATTCTTTATCAGCTTTTTTCTTCAGTTGTGTATTAACATCTTCTGTTCTATAGAGTGAAGTGCGTTCCTTTTTTTGTAGGGGTTTTAACTTTTTCTTTATCACTTTTTCATCTACTATGCTTTCTGATATCGCTTTAATATGGAGAGGTGTAGTTCCACAACATCCACCAATAATAGAAACACCAAGAGAGAGAAATTTCCTCGCATAATAAGCAAAATATTCGGGATTATGAGGATAAACAAATTTTCTGTCGATAAATTTAGGCAGTCCTGCATTTGGCATGGCTGATAGCCAAATGTCAGGCTTTCCAGTCATCCTTCTAATAGCCATGTAAACATCTCGAGGTCCAGAACAACAATTCACTCCCAGAATTTTTATCCCTTCTTTTTCCAGACTTCGCGATACCTGTATTGGATCCATACCAGTTATAGTTCTTCCTTCGTCTGAAAAGGAAAAAGAAACAAGTAAAGGAATATCGCAAAGCTTTCTGGCTGCTCTAATGCCTGTACGTGCTTCTTCGGGGTCTGACATTGTCTCAAGTATGATAAGGTCGACTCCACCTTCAAGAAGTGAAGAAATTTGCTCACTATAAATTTCCTCAATATCAGTAACTTTAAGTTTCTCTGAGCTATCAAGGGGTCTTGTAACTGGTCCCACTGAACCTGCTACGAAAGCTCCCTCTGCGACCTCTCTTGCTAATTTTGCACCTTTGTAATTAATCTCGGATGTTTTATCACCAAGTCCGAAATATCTATCAAGAACCAAACGATTAGCACCAAATGTATTGGTCTCAAGTAGCTCTGCTCCTGCTTTGTGGTATGCTTTATGAATTCCTTTCACAATCTCTGGGTCTGAAAGATTAAGCTCATCAAAGCAGCGTCCCTTAGGAACACCAGAGGAATAGAGCATCGTCCCCATTGCTCCATCAGCTATAATAACTCTTTCTTCATTTAAAACATCCCGGAAATTACCCATAACTAAACCTCAATCTTTAATATATTAATTCTTTCTTAATTTTGATTTATCCTTAATTATTTAATGTGTTTGTATTATAACCCCTTAAAAGAATTTATCAATGGCATTCTTAAAAATTATGTGAAACCATAGAATATTATATTGTAGAAATGAGTAATTTTTAAAAGAGAACGGATAACATCTCAAAAGGATAAAATTATTTTTTAATCTTCGATTAATTTGGTCCTTTTCAAAAGGATGATTTTTATAATTTTGGTCCTTGACAGAAGGACTAATTTTGCATATATTGTCCTTAAAAGGAGGCCGAAATGTTAAGTAATGAGGTATTAAAGGAAACTATACTCTCAAATGAGCACTTCATACTAAAAGATTTGGACTATATTGTTCCCAGAGAAGGTATATCCTTTTCAGAGGATTTAAAAAAAGTAAATGTCTTATATGGAGTAAGGAGGAGTGGAAAAACATATATACTCTTTCATGTTTTCAAAAATAACAAAGCTTCTTCTATGTATATTGATTTTGAGGACGAAAGATTAGATGGCTTTAATTTAACAGATTTTGAAAAACTAAAAGACATATTCTTTGAGATAAAGCCTGAGCTAATAGGTAAAAAGGATTCCATATTCCTTTTTGATGAAATCCATGTAGTAGAAGGTTGGGAAAAGTTTTGCAGAAGATTGGTAGAAAGGGAAGGTATAAAAGTTTTTATCGCTGGTTCTTCTTCAAAAATAATGCCACATGAAATCCATACATCTCTCCGAGGGAGGTCCTGGAGTATAGAAATCTTCCCCTTCTCATTCAGAGAATTTATAACAACAAAGGGACTGGATATAAATGAAAAAGGGCTTGTTTATAGTAGTAAGAAACCACTTGTAAAAAAATATTTTCTTGAGTATCTTAAATGGGGGGGCTTCCCAGAAGTTACATTAGCATCTTCTAATTATGAAAAAAGGAAGATTTTAAATGAATATATTGGAGCGATGTATTTTAAGGACTTAGTTGAAAGATACAAGATCAAAAATATCAATCTTCTTGAAACTCTGTGGGAGAAGATTTTTTCTTCCTTTTCTAAAAAACTTTCACTTAAGGCATTCTACAAGCAATTCAAAGACAAATTACCTTTTTCAAAGGAGACTTTGTACTCATACTACAATCATTTTATAGAGAGTTGCCTTGCTTTTGAAGTAAAAAAATTCTCTGATTCTGAGTATGTGAGAATGAGAAACCCGAGTAAGTTATATCTTATTGATACAGGACTCTCAAGAAAAGTTAAGTCAGAGGATAATGGTAGGCTGCTTGAAAATCTTGTTTTTTTAGAATTAAAAAGAAGAAATGTTGAAATGTTTTATTTTCAAGAACAAAATGAATGTGATTTCATAGTAAAAGAGAATGAAAACCTTTCCGCTTTTCAGGTTACGTGGGAATTGAATGAAAACAACAAAGAAAGAGAATTAAACGGTCTACTTGAAGCTTGCAAACAATTAAAGTCGGATAAAGGAGTAATTCTTACTTATGATTATGAAGATGAATTAAAGTTAGAAGGTATAAAAATTGATATATCTCCGGTTTGGAAATGGCTCATTATCTATCACTCGTTCTTTAAATAATAACAATGAAGTGAAATATATTTCAAAAAATCAACTTTTTCAGAGTATTTTAATACCGCCTATATTTGTATATGTTTTAGAAATTAAATTGCTTGAAAACAAATCTTCAAAATGATATATTAGTGATATGAAAATCATAGAAAAAGAAGCAAAATCAATCTATACAAAGACCAAAATCCCTGGTCTTGATTATACAATCAATCAATACGTTGGATGTGGACACAGATGCGTATATTGCTATGCGAAGTTTATAAATAAGTGGAAAAATTATGGAGAATGGGGAAGCTGGGTTGAGGTAAAAAGTAATGCACCAATACTTGCAAGAAAGAATGTCAAAGGAAATGTCTCAATGAGTTCAGTATCAGACCCCTATCAACCTCTCGAAGGTGAACTCTTTTTAACAAGGGATGTTCTTGAAAATATGGACAGGGATATTAATCTTTCAATACTTACGAAATCAGACCTTATTACACGAGATATTGATATTTTAAAGCAGTTTAAAAACCTTGAGGCAGGACTCACAGTAAATGGTTTTAGTGATGATGTAAGGAAAATACTGGAACCAGGTGCACCACCTCATGAAGCAAGAATTTCCACCCTCAAACTCCTGAAAGATGAAGGTATAAGCACCTATTGTTTTATAAGTCCAGTAATTCCATTACTTACAAAAGTCAAAAAGGTAGTAATGGATACTAAAGGATTGGTGAATAATTATATAGTAGAATTTATAAACTTTTCACTTGCCGGGGAGAAGTTTAAAAAGATTTTAAGAAAAGATTTCCCTGAAACTTACAGAATTGTTCAGGACAAAAAGATGATGTGGAATTATATCGACACAATAAGCTCTTATCTCACCAGAAACAAGATTCCAGTATCTGCATTTATCACCCATATGAAAAAACGAAATGGGAAATAGATAGTCTGAGTTCCGTGTTTATTGGGTTTATCAAGTTTTTAAAAAAGTCCAAGGTCCGAAGTCCAAAGTCCAAAGTTGGAATTTTTAATATTGCATTCGAGTTTATTTAATAAGTTAATAATAGAACCGTTAACACCTCGAAACCTTTAAATTTCTCTGTGTCTCTTTGGCTAAATTGGGCCTTGGGTGTTGGATCTTAGTCTTTGGAGTTTAAGAATTCAAGGGACTAAGGGTATAAAGAAAGAGAAATTTCAGCTTTATTAAAGGCAAGTGAAGAATTGAGATGTAAAAAACTTATACTTATAAATTGGGATTACGAAGGTAAAGAAGAGCTAAATGGAAAAAAGATTCAATTTTTACCCCTATGGAAATGGTTGTTAAGGTAAGAGTGATAAGATAAAAACTCAAACAAATTTTATAAGCCTAGAAAATCTTCTGAAATAAAAACTCATTTACCTTATAATCTTGCTTTACTTTAAAGCTTTTTAAGTATTGCATGTTTCAAGTTTCTTATCGTATATGTTAAGTTTTTGGGAACGTATGCCAAGTGGTTAATTTATTTTTTGTGTATTTTATATAGCAAATCTAAAAGTTTGCCCTACTATGACTTATTCACTCATTTACTGATTCACCAATTTCTTTAAAAATCAAACCTGACCCTTATGTACGCCATCTTATATCTTTTATAGTCTCAGAATTAAATATTTATTTCTTCTTCTTTTTTCTTGATCTTTTTAATACTTCTCCCAATTTCCTTTCAATAGAATTGATTTTCTTTTCGATCTTCAATAACTCATCTCTTTTAATATACTTATTCTTCTTATCTTCCATTAGTTCTTTCAACTTCTTTGTAAATGTATTTCTAGATGTCTTTACAGCACTCCATATGTCGTTTGTAACTTTTGTTCCCTGCTCCCTGGCAACCTTACCTTCTTTTACCATCTTATTAACTACCGCTTTCACTTTATCCTTTGAAATAGAAAATACTGAAATTGATTCACTTATAGCTTTTCGAGCAAGGTCAGTCACTGCTGCTGAACTACCATCTATCACCTTTTTAAGAATATCTACAGCCTGCTTTTCGCTTTTTTTACTCTTTTCAAGCTCAACAATTACTTGAGCAAGTGTAATATTTGTGATATCTTTTTCAGTTTTACTATCAATAATCTTAATTTCCTCACCATTTGCGATAAATTCAGCAAGGTCCTTAAGTGTTATTGTCCTTGAAGTTTTTGAGTCATAAAGCCTTCTATTTTGATACTTTTTAATGATTCTCTTTTTCATTTCGCCTCCTTACCGTAATACATTTTTACAATTTAGTTTGTGCATTGCACAACAATATATAAAATAGTCCAATTTTGTCAAGGGGTTGGGTTTCTAGTGCGGAGTGCGGAGTGCGGAGTACTGGGTTCTGAGTTCGGAGTTAGGGTTAAGTGGTATGGATTAGGTGTGGATATGCAAGAAGTGCAGGGATTAAGGGGTAAGTTATTAGTGCTGGGTGCTGAGTGCCGAGTGACGAAGGACGCGGGATGAGGGACTAAGGATGAGGGAGACAGAAGACTGAAAAAATGGTAATCATTAGTCGGGAGTCGATAGTTAGTACTGAGCTCTGAGTACTGGGTTGCGGTTAGGATTAAGGAGTATGGATTAGGTGTGGATATGCAAGAAGTGCAGGGATTAAAGGGCAAGAGTTTATGAGTGGATGGGTGAATCGGGTGTTAAACGAAAAGCAAAGACCAAAGACCTAAAACTGATGACTTTGGACTTAGGACTTTGGACTAATAACTATCCCACTTCTTTCAGTATATCATCTATCTGGGCTGTTGCTACACCAATAACAGTATCAGCACCACCATAGTAAACAAAAAGGGTTCCATCAATTACAACTGAACCACATGTGAAGACTACATTTGGAACCTCTCCATGTATCTCATAATCCTCTTGTGGTACCAACACAGGTTCTTTATGCCTCCAGATGATTTTTCCAGGGTCATTAAGGTCAGCCATTGCCATACCGAGTTGATATGTAAAATTCCTATCTACGGCATGATACACGAGGAGCCATCCCTTTTCTGTCTTATGTGGTGGTCCTCCTCCTCCAATCTTAAAATACTCCCACTCAAATTCGCTACTCATAACTATCTCATGCTTTTTCCAATTATGCAGGTCATCAGAATACGATACCCAGATATGTGGCGGAATTCTGTGATACATCACATATTTTCCACCTACCTTCTCAGGAAAAAGAAATGAATTCTTATCATCTACTCTGAACAATGGATACACTCTCTCTCCCCAGTTCCAGCGATGATTAATGAAATCATCCACATCTATAGATGTCATTCCAAGCTGTATTGAACCAACTCTCCTTGATATTCCTGGCACGAATCCATAAGCCGTATATAGCATGTAAATTTTATCATCAATCTTTGTAATCCTTGGGTCTTCAACGCCTAAACATTCAAAATCACTACCCGGGTCTGGGGAGAAGATGGGATAATCGAGTCTTTCATCAATATGAAAACCATCTTTACTTGAAGCATAACCACAACGAGAAACACCACCATCAAGACCTCTTGTGCGATATACAAGATGAACCTTCCCATCTAAATAAATCGCTGCCGTATTAAACACCATCCTTGATTCCCAGAGGTTCTTAAGATTAGGTTCAAGAATGGGATTACCATCATATCGTTTAAGCATATTTCCCCCTATTTTCGGAGATTTTGAAAGAGTTTTATATATTGTTCTGCCACTTTTGATGCAGAATACTTACCTACAAAAGAAAGCACAGCTTTCATTGTCTCCCTGTATTTTTGGTCCTCCTCAAAAACTGAGCGAATACAATCTTTTAATCCATCCTGATTTGTATACTTGAGAACTTCTTTTTTAAGGTCGCTAACAAAACCAGCATCCCGTGCAACTATTGGACAGGTAGAGCCAAGTGTCTGATATACTGTTGATGAAATTACGACCCACTGAAGTGCATCCTTGTTAAAGAGTAATAAATCAGTAGCATGTAGATAATCATATAATCTATTAATTTCTGGTGCCTCTTCTCTTGTTTTAATTTCTAGCTTACCAGTACCAACAATACCATTAAATTTTTTTAGAATTTCTTTCTTTTTATTTATAACTAAAAGCATGACTGGATACTCTTCTGCTATATCATAAAGAGCATCAATATCATCTAAAATCTTCTCTGATGCGGGTCCAAACCCAAATATTATTTTTTTATCTAAAGGAAGATTGAGTAATTTTCTGGCTTTCTCTTTATTACCTTTCTCGAGCGAATGACAGGGATAGCGAATAGTGTATATCTTATCCGCATCATAAACTTCTTTAAGGAAATCCTTATATCGCTCATCAAAGCATACAATTGCATCCCACTCGAACTGATAAAATGCTGGGTCTTCTGAAAGCTTGCCATCATGAATTATGTTAACCACTGCTGCTTTCTTCTTTATCCTGTTGTATATATTTCTAAGGGGTTCCTTTGGTAACATACCGAGGTCTTCAACAATAAAAATCTCATAATCAGTAGTCAAAAATGGAAGTGGGTCAAACTCCTCCGGTGTATATCCCCTCACAGTAAAACAACGATTTACAAACTCCTCATCCTCCCCTGTTATCTGGGTTCCATGAAAGGCATGCTCCTTGAATGTTAGAACCGTGAGTTTATGACCTTGCTTAACCCATTCCCTGCCAATTAGCTCTCCATGTAGAGAAGAACCCGAATCTGTATTCCATCCTCCCATTAAACA
>SOIB01000041.1 GCA_004377355.1 Candidatus Stahliibacteriota bacterium
TAGAAATTCCCATAACGGATGGGACACTTGAGGCATCTTCGAGATTCCCGAAGACCCTCTTCGTAAGGACATTTTCCTTCTAATTCCTCAAAATTTGTTGCATCACCCTTCAAGGGAATTGTTAAGATTTCCTTCTCTTTCAGGGCACTTTCTATTGGATATCCAGGAATTGGATATTCTGTAAATGAGAGTAAATTTTCTAATCTTGCCTGGAAACCCCTGAGGTATAAATCAATAGAGCGCGCAGCCCTTTTACCATCTCTTATAGCATCTACTACAGAAGAAGGTGAGCGGACATCTCCACCTGTAAACACTCCGGGAATTGGAGTTCGAAATCCCTTATCCACTATTATTTTATCTTCTTTGATTATGCTTCCTGGAAGGAATTCTAACTCTGGTAATTGACCAATGCATATGATCAGTGTATCGCACTTTTCTTCCGTATTAATATTCTCATCAAAGGTTGGGTTAAAATCCCCCTTTTCATCATACACTGATTGACAAAATTTAAGTTTTACTCCTTTTACATTCGTTTCACCAAGAATTTCACTTACACCCCAACAACTCTTTATATTTATCCCTTCTTCTATCGCTTCATTTATTTCTTCTTCCTTTGCAGGCATTTCTTCCCTCTTTTCAAGAGAGATTAGACTAACCTTAGAACCCAATCGCAAGGCAGTCAGTGCTACATCTAACCCTACATATCCTCCACCTATTACAACAGTTTCTTTCCCAATCGATGGAGGTGAACCGTATTTAGTTAACTTAAGGAAGGAAAGTCCATAATAGACACCATTCAATTTCTCTTCACCTAATTTTAGTTTATTACATATATGAGTCCCTGTAGCAATGAATATGGCATCAAATTCTTCTTGTAAATCTTTGAAACTCTTATCCTTTCCTATTTCAACGCCTGTTCTTATCTCCACACCAGTTTTTTTAACGTGTGATATTTCTTTCTCCACAACCCATTTAGGAAGACGAATATCAGGAATACTTAAGATTAGCATTCCCCCAGCTGTTTCTTCCCTCTCAAATACGACCACTTTATATCCTTTTTTCCTCAGGTTATACCCACAGGTAACCCCCGCCACTCCTCCACCAATAATTGCAACCTTCTGCCCGTTATCCTTTATAATAGGGATTATAGAATCCTCCTTATGCTCATAATCGAAAATAAGTCTTTTAAGATATCTGATTCGTATGAATTCATCTATGCCACTTCGGGAACATGGTTTTTCACATGGTGCTGTACAGATTCTCCCAAGGGTTCCCGGGAAGGGAACAGTATCAAATATTCTATTTAATGCCTCTTTACCCTTTTCTTCTGATAAAAGAGATATATAGATAGAAGGTTTTATTTCTGCAGGACAATAAGAATCACAAGGGGCGTTAAAATAAAAAGGTCCCTTATATGCATCTATAATATTCACAATCCACAGAATGAGATATGAAAAGAATATAAAGTAAGAAAAAGGGTGGAATCCTCTCCAGATTACTTTAAGGAATAAAATCGAAGAGGCAAAAATGATTATAAAAAAGAGACCAGAAAAAAGTCTTTTTCTGTAGATCTGCCCACCACCAGGTATAAAGAACGAAATAAGAGCTGCTCTAATCCTTTTTTTCATAAGCTCTATCCATCATTGATTCAACTACCGACAAAACTCCCTCTCTATTCCCTCTGAATCGAATATAAATACCTCGAAAATTTTCCAACCTTGTTGGTATGGGAAAAGGACTGAGTAAAACTCCATTTTTATCAGGATAGAAGGAACGAAAATTACTCCAACTCTTCTTTATTGTATAAAAAACCTTCTTGACCTCTATTCCATCTTCATTCAATCTATATGTAGTTGGAGTATAATAAGGGAGAAGAGAAAAACCAAGGAATAGTATACTCAGGAACCCATAGATAGGTCCATAAAGGAAATACAAGAGGGTCGAAAGACCAATTATGAATATGGTGGCAATTGTTGTTTTCCTAAGGTTTTCAACAGCAGGAAAGGATACCCACTCAATTTGTAAATTTTTGCTCATATGTTGATTTCAGCAAATCATAGGCTTCATTAAGGTTCATAGGAATAACCTTTGTCTCACCAATAACTGGCATAAAGTTCGTATCCCCACTCCACCTTGGAACTACATGAATATGAAGATGGTCTTCTACACCAGCACCAGCAACCCTTCCAATATTCATACCAATATTAAAACCTTGTGGGTTCATAGCCTCTCTTATCGCAGCTTCCCATATTTGAGTATATCTTATAAGTTCGTTCATTTCATCAAGGTTTAACTCCTGCAGGTCTCCTGTATGTTTGTAAGGAGCAATCATTACGTGTCCATTATTATATGGAAAAATGTTCATCATCACAAATGTGTGTTCACCCCTCAAAAGAACATAACACGCTCTATCATCCTTCCCCTTAGAAGCCTTACAGAATATACAGCTGTAGCTGTCAGGATTTCTAATATACTCATAACGCCAGGGGGCATATATTTTCTTCATTAAAACAATGATTGTTGTATAACTTTATTCTTTTTCTCTTCTTCTGGTATACTTATCTCTCCATAGACTCCGTCGTAGCCCGGTTTTATCTTGACCTCCTCTTCTCTAACCTTTATTACTGCATGTGCTGTCTTTTCATCAGCATTTCTCCTTAAATCACTCTCGGGGATATCAAGCAGTATCCGGAATTCATTGCCAAAATATGAAGTAAGCCTTCTGTAAACATCTCTCACCGTCTTTGTACTCTTACCAACCCCTAAGGAATTTCCTATAATTTCAGAAAGTGGTATCAATCGTTTATAACCTATTTTACCATGTGAGAGTGGCTCTTCTCTATCTTTTAAGTTATACACACGGTGGAGCACACCAAGCGTCAATGGTTTACCACAAACAGGGCAAATATTATTATTCTCCTCGGACTCTTCTGGCGAGAAAGTTATTCCACAATTTCGATGCCCGTCATAATGATATTTACCCTCCTCAGGGAAAAACTCCACTGTATATAAAAATTTTTCTCTATCTTGCCCTTTTAGTATTTCTCTTAATTCATGATAATCGAAATGAGTAGAGAAACAGTTTGCCTCTCTTCCGATATTTTCAGGGGAATGTGCATCGGAATTGGAAACAAGTGTAATGTGATCAAGTGAGGAAAGTAACCAGTTCATTGGAGGGTCTGATGAGAGTCCTGTCTCTATTGCATAGATTCTATCTTTATACTCCCCGAATGCCTCTTCCAATGAATCAAAACCGGATTTTGAACCAAATAATCCAAACCATGGGGTCCAAAGATGAGCAGGTATCAGTATTGCTTCTGGATATATTGAAAAGAGAATTCCTGCAAGGTTTTTAAGTGGCAAAGAAAGGATGGGTCTTCCATCAGATTCCAGCTTCCCAAACATTCTAATTCCTTTGTTAAATTTTCTGACCAATTCAAAATTTGGGAGAATAATCATCGAATGAACCTTCTTCGTACCACCATTATAATTAAATATGTTGTTAACTTCTGTTGTAAGTATAAAATCAATATCTCTATATCGATAGATGCCTTCCTTATCAGGCGTCAGTTTCTTTTCCAATTCATAAAGCCAGGCTGGATTTGTAAAATCCCCTGTGCCCATAATACTTATACCCTTTTGCTTGGCAGCTTCTGCAATATGATCAAGGTCCATCATTTTACTTGTAGCACGAGAGTACTTTGAATGTATGTGTAGATCAGCGTAGTATTTCATATTAATTTTATAATACCTCACTTAGATTATGTGTCAATAGTAAATTAGTAAATGGGTATATCAGTGAATGGGTGGATGAGTAAGTTAATGACCGGAGACCGAGGACAGATTTTAGGTTTTAGGTTTTGGGGATTAGGTCTTAGAGATTAGTGCCAAGTGCCGAGTACCAAGGACTGAGTTTGTTGGGTTTTTCGGGTTTATTGAGTTTTTATAATTTAGTAGTTTCCCTTGACACCTTGACACCTAGAAACCTTGAAACCTTTAAAATTATTCTTTGCGTGCTTTGCGAGAGAGATAGGAGGTATATATTAACTCAAAATATGCGT
>SOIB01000189.1 GCA_004377355.1 Candidatus Stahliibacteriota bacterium
CTAACAGCGTTTGTATTTATTACTGTAATTTTAATAGGTAATTCAATAGTTCATTTTAATAATAAAAGATTCTCATTAAATAAAAAAGTGTTATTGGGGACATTTCTATTAGTAATAACTGGATTTTTGATATACAGAGTAATACCTGAAAGATTCTTTGAACATGGGATTGAACGCTATCAGTCAATATTTGCAGGAGGACAACTTAATCTGGGAGACTCATCTATTGCCAAGAGATATAATGCCATCTGGTTAGCAATAAGATTTTTCAAGGAAAATCCATTGCTTGGAATTGGGGTAAAGAGCTTTGAATCGCATACATCCTTTTTATTTGGTTATTGGGGGGGACTTGCCACAGAAAACACTTACCTTAATGTACTATCAGAAATGGGATTGCTTGGTTTTAGTATTTTTTTATTTATAATATATCGCATTTTTAAAACGCTTATTGAGAATCACTATACATTAAAGGTGACTTACCTAAAATGTCTAAATAAATATTTGACCTATGGATTCATAACATTTCTTTTTTTGATGTTTACCAATGATTTCTTAACTAATTTAGAAACTTTCTGGATCTGGGCTATTATCACTATTTCGCTTAAGACTTTGGATGATAGACTTATTATGTATTCTGGTGAATCTAAGGAAAAATTAACTTAGGAATTTTATGTAATACCCTTATTAAAAGGTTCAAATTCAACTATGAAAAAACCAAAAGTTAGTGTAATAATCCCTACATATAATCGTGCGAATATGATTGAAGAGACAATCCAGAGTGTCCTTAACCAGACATTTCAGGATTTTGAGATTATAATTGTAGATGATGCGTCAACCGATGACACAGAAAGAATTATAAAAAACATAGATGACGATAGGATTAGATATCTAAGACATGAAAGGAATAAGGGAGGCTCAGCAGCCAGGAATACTGGAATTATGAAAGCAAGGGGTAAATATATAGCTCTATTTGATTCAGATGATGTATGGGTGAAGGAGAAACTAGAAAGGCAGATTGATGTAATAGAGAACAGTAAGCTCTATCCAGGTGTAGTTTATTCCGGAGTAAAATATATTGACTCGAATGGAAGGTGGAAAGGGACAGTTGTACCTTTCTTTAAGGGTAATATTCATAGTTATCTACTCGAGGAGAATATTGTTTTGGGAGGTGGTTCAACAGCCTTGATAAGAAAAGATTGCTTTGATAAAGCTGGTCTTTTTGATGAAAATTTTACTTCTCGACATGATTTAGACCTCTGGATAAGAATTGCAAGAAAATATAATTTTGATTATGTTAAGACTCCTTTAGTATATATAAGAATTCACAAAAATAGAATTACCGAAGATTTGAATATGAAAATAAATAGTAGGAAATTACTTTTTAATAAAATATACGATGAACTGAAAAGAGATAGAAGAAAAATTGCAAGATATTTCTATGAGACAGGAATACTGTATCTACGCGTTGGTAATATGGCTGCGGGACGCAGGTATCTGCTTAAAGCGTTCTCTACATTTCCTCATTTTAAGACCATTTCAGCTCTTGGTGTTTCACTTCTTGGATTCGAGGGATTTAGGCTGATTTTAAAAGTTATAAGTTTCTTAAAACTATGGAGTATTGTAAAGACGTTCAGGAAGTTTATAATCAAAACTATATCTTTATTAAGGAATAAAATTAGTTAGAAAGATACAAAAAAATGTTAATGAAGAAAATTAAAATTTTATTTATCCTTGATGTTCTTGAATTTGGTGGGGCACAGCGTGTTTCGCTCAATATCCTGCGTTTTCTGAATCGTAGTAGATTCACCCCTCTACTTACTTTACTCAAAGGCAAAGGGAATTATATGAAAATGCTTCCTCAGGATGTCACTGTTTATAACCTTAACCTAAAAAGAGCCAGATTTGGTGTTTTTGATTTAGTTCGTATTCTTAAAATAACAAGACCCCATATAGTATTCTCTACAGTGAACTATATCGATGAAGTAGTGAATGTTGCACTGAGGATATATGCAGGATCTTATAAACTTATCTTAAGGTCCCCTAATTTCCCATCCCAGAATATTCACAAATATCCTGTTTATGTCCGGCTTATATCACGATGGTCTTACAATAAAGCTGACATGGTGGTTGCCTCCACAAAAGCTATGAAGTCGGATCTCCAGCTTATATTCGACCTGCCTTTGGAAAAAGTGAAGTTAGTTCACAATCCGGTTGATTTACAGCTAATTAGTAGTTTATCCAAGAAATCGGTAGAAGAAAAATTATTCCATACAGAAGGGGACGATTACCACCCGGTGATAGTCAGTATGGGAAGGCTAACAGAACAGAAAGGTTTTACATATCTAATAAGGGCATTTAAAATGGTGCAAAATGAATTACCATCCAAACTGGTTATTATTGGAGATGGAGCTCAGAAGAAGGATTTAGAAAATTTAACTGAAAGTCTTGGTATTGCTGAAGATGTTATATTCCTGGGTTTACAATCAAATCCATATAAATATTTAGTTAATTCTGATCTTTTTGTTTTATCTTCTCTTTGGGAAGGATTTCCGAATTCACTGGTGGAAGCAATGGCCTGTGGAATTCCGGTTATATCCACGGATTGTCCTTCAGGACCGAGCGAGATTATAACCCCGGGTATTGATGGACTGTTGGTTCCTCCTGGCAATCCGGAGGCCTTGGCTTCCGCTGTATTAAAAGTGCTAAATGACAAAAAATTATCCATAAAGATGGCAATGACAGGGAAGAAAAGGGTTAAGGATTTTAATGCTTCATATATTGTAGAAGAATATGAAAGGTTATTCATGTCTGTTCTATAATGGAAAGAATTAAACAAGTTAAGGGATTAAAGTGAAAAGGGAGTTTAAACCTGGAAATAGATATAAGATTCTAATTATAGGTCCTCTCCCTCCCCCTAATGGAGGAATTTCCACTGTGGTATACAATCTCCTCCACTACGGAATATCAGAGGACTTCGATATCTATCATTTAGATAGTTCTTCCAAAAGATCCCCGGTTAAGACAGGAACTCTGGATGTTTCCAATGTATTAACGTTCTTCTTCCAGTTATTATCATTGGTGTTTAAGATTATAAAACACAGACCCCAGATAATACAGATTGAGTCTGCATGTTATTTAGGCTTTTTAAAGAATACACTTTTTATTTTAATCTCCAAACTTACTTTCCGTAGGATTATAATCTCCATTCATGGATCTGGTATCCGGTTTATAAATTTCTTTCTGAATCTCCCTCCACCAGTAAGAATGTATGTAAGGTTAATTCTCTCCGGATGCGACGCCATTCGGATACTGTCCGGGAAATGGACCAACATGTTTGCATCGGTAATCAAACTTGAAAAAGATAATGTCTTAGTAATTCCCAACGGAATAAATGAGGAACTATTTAAAAGAAAAAGTATATCCAGGAACTCTTTCGATGATGAATTCAGATTGCTTTTTCTTGGAGGTATAGATAGAAAGAAGGGCATTTATGACCTGATAAAAGTAATCGAAAGCTTACAAAAGAAAGGTCAAAGATTAAAGCTTATCATTGTGGGAGATGAAAGGGAATCAGGAACCAAGAAGGATATTGAAAGGATTATAAAGAAAAGGGAGCTGGATCCTTATGTGGAGATAGTCGGTAAGGTTGACTATAAGGAGACTCCATCTTTTTACCATTCTGCTGATGTATATATACTCCCTTCCTACTCCGAGGGATTACCCATGGTAATACTGGAAGCAATGGCAGCAGGATTACCTGTTATTTCCACTAAAATAGGAGCCATACCTGAAATAATAGATGAAGGAATAAATGGATTCTTAGTAGACCCCGGAGATATTAAGGGTATGGTTTCCAAAATTGAAATACTGAAAAAAAATAAGGGATTAAGAGAAATAATAGGAAGAAATAATATAACCAAAGTTATGGCACTATATTCCCTTTCCCAACAGGCAAAAGCATTTAAAAATCTTTATCTACAACTCCTTGGAAATACAAT
>SOIB01000138.1 GCA_004377355.1 Candidatus Stahliibacteriota bacterium
AAATCTGAAACGGGCATCTTCCTCAAACCACATAGGGAAATTTGTACCCCATATATTGTTGTAAAGATTAAAATGCATACCCCTTTTCATCGGAGGTTGTCTGTTATTGAAATTCAGTAATGACATCTCTCCAGGGGCAACCAATGGTGCATCAAAAGTCTCAATTATTAACCCTCCCTCTTCACCATGGTACTCTACTCCCTTTCCAACAGCGTGCAATTTACAATTCCCATTACGTATAACTTCCAACGGTGAGATAAGTTCTCCCAACTTATCCATCATCCAACCTTCTCTGTTTTTCGTTCTTGGAGAAAAAGATAACCAGATTGCTTCTGGTAGACGACAAGCGCTTTTATCAAACCATTGAAAATTAATTAGAATGTATTTCTCATTCAGAGGAAAATCAACTTCTATTATCAGTTTTCGAGGGCATCCATAATACTTAAAACTTTCTTCTGGTGTTTTTAACTCAATTAAGAAATGAACTCCAGAATCATCCTTACAGAAATACATCTCTATTAAATCTGGATGCCACTTCCTGTAAGATTTTGATACCTTTTTAATACCTGGTTTTGAAAAATCTTTAGGATACCATTCTGGAGCTTTTTCTGGGTATTGATATTGCTTTAGAAATCTATCATATTCCTTTTGCGAGAAGGTTTCATATGTAAAAAATGCAAATTTATTTTTCTTATTAGCCCAATTGCGATTGGTTTCTTTGTCCTTCAAGTAAATAATTGCTCCATTAACAGGATCAAATCCTACGATAAAATGCGTCGTATCAAATAGACCATCTTTATCATCAACCCTTTTGAATCCTTTTTTATCAGGGATGTATGGTTCGATCTCTTCAATTCTTTTTTTTGCCTGTTTTGAAAGTGATGTTGTTCCCAAAGATTTAATTGCTTTATCTATATAATTTCTTTGCTCTTTCCAGGAGGATTCAAATTTTTTAAATTTTTCTTTATCTCTTGCTTTAACAAAATCATTAACACTATAATTCTTATAATCCGCCAGATAAGTCTTTTCATCAAGCCCCCATGTGTGTTCTGGAATCATAAGAAGGTAACGACTAAATTTTGAAAACCTCTCTGGTATAGCTTTTGCTACGCTACTCTCTTCCCACTGTCTTCGCAATCTATACAATTCCCTGAATCTTCTAACCTTTGTGGGATCTGTGCCAACACCATGAATCCAGGTATCTCCGATTTCTTCTGTAATTACAGGGAGTTCAAGTTTATTTTTAAAGAGGTCTCTGGCAAAGTCATCCATTGTTGAAGCTATAATTTTAGCGTCAGGATATCTTCCCTGTATCTCATTATATATTTCTTTAATTTGATCCAGCGAATGAGGACCCAGATTATCGTGAGTTTGCGCAAAATATAATGCCACTGATGCTCCAGGTAAAACAGTTAATCCTCCATATTCTCCCTTATAATACAAGACTATAATTTCTGAATCATCTGGATTTTTCCAAACAAAAGCTTCAGGAACATCAGGGGGCATGGAAGCAGGATTGACACCAATGTGGAGAAGTTTTATACCAGCTTCGTCAAGTAATTTTACAATTCCTCTTGTATGACCTGGAATATCAGTCATTTTAGCTGCAATTGTCTTCTTTCCAAAACGCTCATCCAGTTCCTTAGATAAACTCAAACCAAATTTAAAAAGGGAAACATCCATAAGCTCACTATGGGTTGTAAAAGGAAGTCCATGCCACTTAATATCTCCAGCCATAATAGCCCCTTCCATACGTTTTCGATTCACAGGTTTCGCCTGCTTCAGGTATTCGTAGATGAGCCAGGAACCTGTTGTCCATATAAATCGCTCATCTCCTCCCGCATTCTTTAGAGTTTCAGCTATTTCAATAGCTTTAGGGAAAAATGATGAAAAATATTTAGCTTTTACATTTTTTGCAAAGTCGGTGTATCCTACATCAAGATGGGTTTTAAAAACTATATGAATTTTTTTTAGATGCTCATTTGGCATTTAATAAACACTCCTTTCTTATTTTCCATTCTATAATATTAACTTGTTAAAGATATATTACACAGAGTTGGAACCTCAGTTTATTTGGAAGTCCTTAATAAAGCTTGATTTATGTCTTCTATCAGGTCAGCTTCATCTTCTATCCCGCATGATAATCTCACTGTTCCTGGCAAGATTCCTATCTTAGTCCTTTCTTCCTCAGTTAAACTACGTTGACTGGTATTGAATGGCATTGATATAAGACTTTCAACACCTCCAAGACTTGCTGCTTCTTTTATTATTTTAAGGGAATGCATAAAATCTACGCCCCTTTTATCACCTCCTTTTACCATAAAGGTCACAACTCCACCAGTACCAACTTTTAAGTATTTATTCCGAAGTTCCTTTTGAGAATAGTTCGAAAGAGCAGGGTAAAATACCGTTTCTATCTCTTCATGATTCTGGAGTAATTTGGCAATCTTTTCTGCATTCTTATTATGTTTTTCCATTCTTATACCCAGGGTTTTCATACCCCTTTCAAGTAAGAAGGCTGTAATAGGTTCCATGGAAGTACCTAAGATGAGCATATTGGGCCAGATTTTTTCCATCAGCTCCTCACTTCCAGAGATAAATCCTCCTATTAGGTCACTGTGTCCATTTAGGTATTTTGAGGCAGAATGTATCTCAATATCAACTCCATAATTTAATGGATTAAAATTATATGGGGTAAGAAAAGTATTATCAATAATAAGTAGTTGACCTTCCCTTTTATTTTTAGCAATCTCTTCAATATCAACCATTTTTAAAAGAGGATTTGATAAGGACTCAAAGAGAATTACATTCACACCTTCCATATTTTTTATTATTTCATCAGTATTCTCTGGATTTACTAAAACAAACTCAATATTAAACTTAGATAAAAGATTCTTTATAAATGAATATGTCCCACCATACAAATCTATAGTAGTTAGAATTTTATCCTTCGGTTTTAGGAATGTGAGCAATGTTGTGGAAATTGCTCCCATCCCTGAAGAAAAACTTATAGCATCCTCTGCTCCGGTAAGAGCAGCGATCTTTTCCTCGATGCTTCTTCGACTTGGATTCCCATATCTGCTATAGATGTTTATATCTCTTACCCTACCTTCAGATATCTTCTCGTAATCTTCAGAAGTTAAGATAAATGTGCTGGATTGATATATTGGTGTGTTAATAGTTTTCATCTCACTTCTTAGAGTCCCGGAATGAACACATTTAGTTAAGAATCTTTCCATAATTATCTCCTTTTTAATATTAAAACATTTTTCATTTTTAGAAATTCATCTCATCCTTATATTGATGATTTCGCTATCTCTATCCCTCTTCTTAATACATTGATACCATAAATCATTGAAGAGCGCCCAGCGTTAGTATCTTTATAATTTGATAGGAAATATTTCCAGCCGAACAAATAAAATTCGGCATAATCTTTTGCTAGTTGACTCTCTCCCTTTTCCCTTAGCATGGAAGTAATACGGGTTCGATTAACACTCCAGACTTCATCTATCGGAGTTCCAAGGATGTGCAGTACTCTTGGACAAAGGGGCGAAACATGCCATACCAATGATTTTAAAGAAAACCAAAGATATTTTGATGGCTTATCTATAACAAGGAGCGGAAAGTCTAAAATAAATTCCTCTTCGCTTAATATTCTATTACAATCTATTGCCCTTATTCTTTCTAAATCACTATAATCAGGTTCTGGATATTCTTTTCCGTATAGCACCGAAACAGCACTTTTGGGCGTTGGAATGAAATCTTCCTCCTTCATAAGTAGATTCAGAATCATTAACTGAGGTCTTGGAATATGAAGGGGATTTTTTATTTTTGAAAAATATCTCAACTCAACTTTAGACTGGACATCTAAGGCTTTGGAAGTGGACCCTAAATATTTTTTAATTGAAGAATCACAAGAAAAAAGGAGATGGATATTTATATCGCTTAATTCAGGCACATAATCAATTGGAGAATCCCATTTCTTCTGGGCTGAACCTTTAAAATAGATCATTTCTATTTCGGATTTTGGTATTTCCTCCAACAAAACTTCTACAAATACCTCAAGCATTGAGTCAATTTCCTCTTTTAGAACTTTTTTATCAGTATAGTCGGAATTCCACTTTAAATTTGGATAACCCATTTTTTCATACCTATATAAACTAAAACCTATTTGTCAAGGAGATTACAACTGTATATGTAATGCAATATTACTAACGATGGTAATCTAAATCCTGAAACTTGCAAAAAGAAAAATAATATATATGATAAATTATCTATTTAATTATAATACAGCTATTCCTAATTTATTTAACTCAGTAATCATTTGATCCGTTGACTTAACTAAGATACCTTTCATACCAATTTCTAACGCAATTTTTACGTTTTCAAGTTTATCATCCAAAAATAGCACACAGTTGGGTTCTATTTTCAGGTAGTTTAATACAATCTCATAAGCCTTTCGCTCGGGTTTTCTTGAGTGTATTTCATAAGAACAAAATATTCTTTCAAAATTGTTTAAGATAGATGCGTACTTAATCTTCCATTTATTTGCATGTATTTCGTTTGTGTTAGTTAATACAACCAATCTAAATCTTGATTTCAAATCAATAAGTAATTGTTCAATTCTTGGATCTAAATCGTGAAAAATGTCATTCCATACATTATAAAACTCATCTTCACTAATCCGTAATCCTAATTTACGAGATACGTATTTTCTATAATCCTCAGGTTCAATTTCACCTCTTTCAAACTGGTGAAAAACCTCGTCAGATACGAATTTCTGTTTTACTAAATTTATATCATAATCGCTTGCTTTAGTCAAATAATTAAAAATTTTATCCATAGAAACATTGATAAGTACTCCTCCCAAATCAAATATTATCGCTTTATATGTAATCATTTTTCGGAGACTATAGATAAATTATATGAGTAAAAAATCATTAATAATGATTATAACTTCTAATAATGTCCATTTCCTTTCGTCTCTTTGGACCCTTTTTGGCGGATTCGTCGGGATAGCCCATTGTTATAATGAGTTCAACCCTTCTGTGACTTGGTATTTTAAGTAATTTTTTTACCCCAGCCTCATTGAACCATCCCAATATACAGGTACCCAGTCCTTCCTCTACTGCTTGAAGGCATAAATGCTCGGCAGCAATCCCGATATCAATGAGATTGAACTTCCTTTTCTTTATCACTCCTGCTATTCGGATGGTGAGGCTAGGCTTCTCTGAAGTTACCAAGATCAGAACTGGGGCTTGTAAGGAAAAATGGTTGAAAGATAATAGCTTACCAAATGTTTCTCTGGCAACAGCATCCTTTAATTCCGGATCATCCACTACAATGAATCTCCAGGGCTGAGAGTTACTTGTTGAGGGAGCAAGTCGTGCCGCTTCTAGACACCGTTCAATCTTTTCTCGCTTTACTGGTTTGTCCAGATATCCTCGTACACTATACCTGGTTTTCACTAAATTTAGAAAGTCCAATTACTTCCTCCTAATTGGTTGGTGGTCATAGAGAAATCCAATCTTAATATATAACTCCGAAATAGCCAGTTAATAGAATCCTAAATCCAACTTATATCCGCAACTGCCATCTGATGAGTATATTTATACATCTTTATTGAAACACCACTGATTTCAAAAACTGAATACAATGTCTTGCTCAGTTCTTCGATGTCATAAGGTTTTACAACATCCCTTTGAATCCGTAGTCCTTATGCTTAGCTATTATAGAATCCGTGGAATAAACACTTGACACCATTACCTTAGCACCGAAATCTATCTCAAGAAGTCCCTTGATAGCTTTCTTACCTCCCATACTTTCCGGAATGGTTAAATCCATTATAATAAAATCAAAAGGATTTTATAGAGTATTATTAACCTTACTTTATCAGAAAGGAAGCTCCTCTTCATCGTCTGGGGGTTCTACTTTATCTGCATCTTCTTTACCTGTATCTTCTTCCTCTGTATCTTCTTCCTCTTCCACTAATTCAGCTTCCTCATAAGGACCTTCTGATTTTAATAGAACCTGAGTCCTCCAAGCAGTAACGTTAACATCGGTTCGTTTAAACCCATCCACCTCTCGTGTATAACTGGAGAGCCTCCCCTCTATTAGTACAGGAGCCCCTTTTTTGATTCTTTCACTCAGTCTTTCCGCCTGCTTACCCCACACAGTGACACCCACAAAGGTAGTATCCTCTTTCCATTCTCCGCTATTACTATCACGATAAGCTCTATTTGAAGCTATTCTGAAACGTAGATAAGCCCTGCCCTTTTCAGTATAACTGAGCGTAGAATCTGCTGTTGCTCTACCAGAAATAACAACTGAATTAATGTTTGGGATTCTGAACTCTGCCATTTACTCCTCCTTTGAGACTATAAGATATCTTATTATATTGCTATTTTTTTTCATAAAATCATTCAATAGGTTAATCTTTTCAGGAATAAAACCAAAGCTCATTACAGTGTAATAACCATCCTCATATCCCTTCACAGTATAAGCAAGTTTCCTCAGTCCCCATTTATCAACATCATCCACCTTCCCTTTCTTTTTCTCAATAAAACTATTAACCTTATCTAGAATCCCATCTATCTCTTCTTCTTTCTCAGGTTTTACTATAAATGTGCATTCGTACTTCTTCATTTAACCTCCAAATTCTTCTGCCACGGAGACGCAGAGGGCACAGAGTATATTTTATTTAATTTAATTTCTTTGTGTACTCTCTCAGTGTTCTTTGTGTCTCTGTGGCTAATCTTCATATTACCTTCTTTATTTTAGTTTATCTTTGACATTACAACATCTATATCTTCACTTACCCATAAAAAAATTGCTTTGATTGTATTTTCAATTATATCCGGAAGCTTCTCTTCCTCTTCAGGCTCAAAAGGAGAAAGCACCCAACTAACCCCATCGGCATCTTTTGGTCGTTCAATACCAATCCGTAGTCTTGGAATCTCTTCACTATCAAGGTGGTAAATCACAGAAGCAAGACCATTATGCCCACCACTACTACCCTCTTTCCTTATCCTTAATTTTCCGAATGGTAAATCCAAATCATCCAACACAATCAAAATATCCTCAAGTGGAAGTTGAAAAAAATTTACAAAGTCAAAAACTGCAATTCCATTCTGATTCATATATGTTGTGGGCCGAACAAGTAGCAATCCATCCTTTTCAGTGTAAAAGTAATGACCCTTTCCTGGTTTTAATTTCAAATTGAATCCTTCGCAAATCTTATCAATAATAAACGAACCCAGATTATGTCGAGTTTTTCTATAGAATGAACCGTGATTACCAAGTCCTATTGCAGCGCAATAACCTATTCCTCAGTCTCCTCTTTTTTCTCTTTGGATTCCTCAGCTTCTTTTGCTTCAGCTTCCTCTTCTGAAATTAACTCAGGTTCTTCTACTCCTTCAGCTAGAAGCTCTTCCTCCACAGGCTTAACTTCCACTATTTTCCGTGGCGAGAGAACATTGACCATTGTTGCAGTTTGATCTTCTTCTATCTTTACATTCAGAGGTAACTCAATATCACTAACGTGGTAAGAGTCTCCAATCTGGAGATTAGAAATATCAATAACTATTTCCTCTGGCATATCTTTCGGTAAACAACGCACAGTTAGATACCTGTGCTCCACATTGAGAATTCCTCCATCTTTCACTCCCAACGATTCACCCTTTATTTCAACTATCACATGAACAGTAACTTCTTCATCTTCATGTATGTGCTGAAAATCAACATGTAGCAATTTTTCTGTTAATGGATCCCTGGTAACCTCTCTTATAATAGACTGGAGCTCTTTCCCTTCAAAGTTAAGGGTTATCAACGTTGCTTCTGAGTGAAGCTCATGAATCAGTTTAATTAAGTCATCATCTCTTAACTTTATATGATAACTTTTTTCTCCGTGCCCATAAATAACACCTGGAATCCATCCTTCACGTCTTATTTTTTTTACTCTATTTGAACCAACTTCTTTTCTTTTCATTACCTCTATCTTCACTACACCTCCTACACAAATAATGATGAAACTGATTTGTTCTCCTGTATTCTTTTAATTGCTTCTCCAAGGAGTCCTGAAACCGAAACAACCTCTATATTATCACACTTTTTATCACCAAGAGGTATTGAGTCTGTGACTATTAGCTTTGTTATTGAGGAAGACTCTATTTTTGAAATTGCATTACCTGATAGTACAGGATGAGTAATATAAGCATATATAGATTTTGCCCCTGCATCATTTATAGCATCTACTGCTTTAGTAAGTGTTCCTCCTGTATCCACTATATCATCTATTATTATTGCAACCCTATCTTTTACATCACCAATCACATTTAAAACTTCGGCCTGATTTGGCGCTGGTCTTCTTTTGTCTACGACCGCAATAGGAACATTTTCATCAACCCTCTTGGCAATAGCACGAGCAACAGCAACCCTTCCAACATCTGGAGAAACAATAATTGGATTATTCTTATGAAGTCCCAGTGAATGCATGTGCTCTATTGTTACTGGAGCTGCAAACAGATGGTCAACGGGGACATCAAAGTAACCTGCTATCTGTGGAGAATGCAAATCGAGTGTTAAAATTCTATTTGCACCAGCCTCAACAATCAGATTTGCAAGCAACTTCGCTGAAATCGGAACCCTTGGTTGATCCTTCTTGTCTTGACGCCCATATCCATAATAAGGTATAACTGCAGTTATCCGCCCAGCTGAAGCACGACGAAGGGCATCTATCATAAGAAGCAATTCCATCAGATTCTCCGCAGGGGGGTTAGTTGGTTGAATAACAAAAACATCTCTTCCTCTAACATTGTCAAGAATCTTAACAAACATCTCACCATCTGAAAACTTCTTTAATTCAATCGAAGAAAGCTTGATTTTTAGATAATCTGATATTCCTTGCGCTAAGAGTGGATTTGCGTTACCTGAGAAGATTCGTAACCCCAAAATACCTCCAATACTGGGGCGGTAGGATTCGAACCTACGAATGCGAGACCCAAAATCTCGTGCCTTGCCACTTGGCGACGCCCCAACTTAAAAACTTAAGTTATTTAAAATTAAATAGGAGTTTCTTCTTCTTTTCCCTCTTCCCCTTCATCTTCATCTTCCCTTTCAGCGATATCTGCTTCGATGACTTCCTCAGGCTCTTCGTCGTCCCCGGAAGCTATATCTGCTTCGACGACTTCCTTAGGCTCTTCGTCGCCCCTGGAAGCTATATCTGCATTGATGACTTCCTCAGGCTCTTCGTCGTCCCTGACAGCTATATCTGCATTGATGACTTCCTCAGGAACCTCAAAATCTTCCTGTTCAACTGGAGCGGCGGCTGGGATTTTACCGGTTTCTTTGCATTTCTTGTGATACTCTTCTAGCACAACATCTTCAAGACGCTTGCGCATCTCATTGTTTATGGGATGTGCTATATCTCTGAAGGTCCCATCTTTAGATCTACGTGATGGCATAGCAACGAATAGACCATTCTTTCCTTCAATAACTTTCATCCCTCTTACAACAAAATCATTGTCAAATGTTACGTTAACAAACGCTTTCAATCTGGGTTCTTCCCTTAATGTCACTCTGACCTCGGTGATATCCATCTAGTCCTCCTTCAGTTTTAGTGAATTTAAGTACTCCTTTCGGGAGATTGCCCTGCAGCTCATAGTTATAGTTGACTTTATTAAAATCTCCCTTACACTGTCTCTCTTTGATTCTGACCCAAATATTGCACATAAAGTAGGACCAGAACCACTCATTATTATATTCATTGGATTAAATTTTTCTAATTTCTCTATAATTAGCTTAACTTGAGGATATTCTTTTACAATTATTTCTGCAAAAGAATTCCTTAAATCTCTTATAACCTTCTTTTCGTTATTGATTAACAGATTCAGTATAATGTCCAACTTTTTATTTGTCAAGGTAATATCTCTATTTTTATCCCACCTACTATATGCCCACTCTGTTGAAATACCAAAAGATGGAAAAATCAGTAGAATATATAATCCTGGAATATCTTTCTTCCATTGGACCTGTTCACCCCTACCTGTAACATATGCAGTGCCACCCCGGATGAAGAAGGGAACATCCGAACCTAACTCTGAAGCAATTAGAGTGAGCTCATCCAGGCTCAAAGGGTACCCAAAAAACCGATTCAGTGTAAGGAGTGTCGTGGCTGCATTTGAACTACCTCCTCCGAGTCCTGATTGCACAGGTATTTTTTTCTCTAAACTAACTTTTAATCCTATAGTGTTGCCAGTCCGTTCTTCAAACATCTTTGCCGCTTTATAAATAAGGTTAGATGGACCATCTGGAACCATTTCATCATCGGAGGTTACTTCAATACAATCCCCTTTCAGTTTGAAATGCAAATTATCATGAAGGGATATGGTCTGAAAGATTGACTCGATTGAATGATATCCATCTTCTCTCTTACCAAGTATATTTAGACCTAGATTTATCTTGGCAAAACTTGGTAATATTCCCAAATCAACCATCGATAATCTCTCTTAATGCCTCATTCCAACTCCTGATTTCTCCAAACTCCTTATTATATTTATTGGTAGATAGAGTTGAATTGAGTGGTCTTTTAGCGGGGACATTTAAACTATCCCAGTTTACTTCTCTAATCTCCTTCTTTATTTTATTCAACTTTAGGATACTCTCCACCCATTCAAGACGACTCACAGATGGAGGGCTGGCAAAATGATAGATACCTGATACTCTATTCCCTATTAGGTTTTTAATCGCATATGAGATGTCTATTGTACAGGTAGGTTTACTTGTCTGACTTCTAATAACAGAAATCGGTTCATCCGCCTTGAGTACAAAGTCAACAAAGTCATTTCCTTCTGGACCAAACAGCCACGAAACCCTTAATATAATTGAAGAAGAAAGTCTCTTCACGAAATCTTCTCCCTGTAGTTTACTCTTTCCATAGACATTCACTGGATTTGGTTCATCATCTTCAGAATATGGAGGGTTCTTTCCATCAAATACATAATCAGTACTTATATAGAGTAGAGGAACTTTGAGTTTAAGAGCAGCGTTTGCTACTCTCTCAGTTCCATAGGTATTTATATTATACGCTAAATTTGGATGTCTCTCACATTCATCAACACTGGATAAAGCCGCAGTATGAATGATATAATCCGGAGTATATCTAATTATCTTATCTACAACATTCTTTCCTGTTAAATCAAGTTCGTTACTTCCAAGAGGTATTATAGTATATTTTTCTTTTTGGAGAATTACATTAAGAACCCTTCCAAGCCTCCCAGTCCCACCAATGACCAAAATTTTCATTCTAATTTATTAATATGAATAATATCCTTATTAATCACTTCCACTTTTAAGCCTTTCAATTAACATATCTAAACGAGGGTCTCCAGGAAAACTTTTCTTCCAGTGATTTAAAAGAAATATTGCATTTGTTGTATCATACCTCATTAAATATGAAAGCACATGCCCGAGAATTTCAGATTTATCTACGATATCATCAGCAAGTTCCATTATCTTTTCTTTCTCATTGGAAGATGAATATACCTGAATCAATCCTATATATACAAGTGGCTCCATTCCCTCGTATAGTAAGAGCCTTTTATATACATTTTCTGCTTCTCCAAGCATAATTAACGCCTCTTCCTCATTAATAGCTTCTTTAGCTGCTAAAACGAGTATCTCACCTCGAAAGAGTTGTATCATTGGAGAATCATCCCTGCTTAGTAACCATTTACTCAGTTTGAGTGCCTCTTCAGATTCACCTAAAATGGAGTATACATCTCGAAGGTCTCTCATTACAATAACAGATATTTCAGGTCTTCTGGCCATAATAAATGCTCTCTTAAGTATTGTTGCTACCATCCTCAGCGTATCTTTCTCTGCATCTTTTAACTCTGATACTTTCGATTTATTTTGCACAAAGTCTCTTAAAAGTATGTTTCCAAAGATATAAAGAAGGTAGCTATGATTGCTGAGGACTTTATCCAGAGCAGGTCCTGTAGGAATTCCAAAGTTGTCGATATAACTGTATTGATATTTATTTATGAAAAGGTCCCACATCTTATCTTTATCTATCATTTCTTCGCCTTTCTCTCTTACCAGTCTAAAGGCAAAACCTTCCATAACCAAATGTTCCCCAAATTTTCTCCTTGCACCGGGTTCCATCGGGAATGAGAAATAAATATTTATCGAGGGATTAAACTCATCTGTATCAATATATCTATTAACAAATGAATCAATAGGCATCAACAGGTCATTAAGAGTGGGTCTCTTCCCCAGGGATGACACAATAATATTCCTGACAGCCAAATCCTTTAATAAGAGGATTTTCCCATCTTCTCCTCGTAGTGGATAGAGGTTGTCTATCACCCACTCCTCAAAGTCCTTATCAGTCTTACCTATTCTTTTCTCCATACGATACCTGCCTTCATATTGAGTGCCCATAAAAGGAGAAGCAAAGTCCATAGGAACTCCTGCCCACTTTAGCTGCTTTAGATACCATTGGGTGTTCATGAGGGAAAAATTTGCCAACTGTATACCCTTCTTATTTTCAGGGTCAAATTTCCTGAAGTTCTTCACATACTGAAGGAACCACACAGGGAACGTATCATTATCTCCGTAGGTAAATAGAACAGAATAAGGACGAGGGGTTTTTAGTAGATTATGGGCATAATCATGAGCTATCCAGTTACCTCTTCTGTTTACATGACTATTGATATTA
>SOIB01000026.1 GCA_004377355.1 Candidatus Stahliibacteriota bacterium
CATTTATATGCGGCTTTGTCCTCTCAAATTTTGCCTTTGCCATTTATACCTCCTACTTTCCTAAATTTATTTCCCTTTCTTTATAAGCCCACGACCGGATTTGAACCGGTGACCTCATCCTTACCAAGGATGTGCTCTACCTACTGAGCTACATGGGCATCACAAGCGGGAGACGGGATTCGAACCCGCGACCAACGGCTTGGAAGGCCGTAACTCTTCCAACTGAGCTACTCCCGCATTATGGGGAGGGTTGGATTCGAACCAACGAAGGCGATGCCAACGGATTTACAGTCCGTCCCCTTTGGCCACTTGGGAACCTCCCCAATTATTCTTTTTCGATAAAGCTGGTGGAGGGATTCGAACCCCCGACAAACTGATTACAAATCAGTTACTCTACCCCTGAGTTACACCAGCATAGTTACAATATATTAAAACACTTTCCTATGTCAATCCTGACAGAGGATTTATTGCATACTTATGTTTCCTTCTGGAGCAGAGCGGATTTGAACCGCCGACCTCCTCCGTGCGAGGGAGGTGCTCTTCCAATTGAGCTACTGCCCTGTCGTATAATACATTCCATACTCTTTTTGTCAACCCCACAATCTTAGGACTCTATATTCACCTCAAAGACAATAGCTTCTCTACAATGAAAAATGTTCACCCCATTAGATAATTTCATATCTAACGGGGCAAGAATTGAAAAATGAAAATTTAAAATGGCTGGAAACAAAAGATAAATAACAGTGGTTATGTTCAGAGTTCTGAGTTCGGAGTTCAGTTTAGGATTATGGATTAGAAGAGATTTGATAAGAAAAGCAGGGATTATGGATTAAGAGAAGCAAAGCTTATATCATGTGCTCTTGTGCATGTGTGCTCAAGTCACTTATTTACTTATTCTCTCATTCACTGGTTTACTCATCTACTCATTCACTCATTCACCAATTTACTTTCTTTATCGATACTTGACAATTTTAAACATGATCTTTATATTTTTATATGGACTGGAAAAAATATACAGCCGTAATAGTATTTATTGCTTATATAGCTCTTATTATCCACCCATTTAACATCCCAATTTGGATTCCCTGGATTGGAATGACTTTATTGTTCGTAGTGATTATTAAATTCACTGAAATCTCTTTTTATCTATATTTCTGCAGCACAACTTTGTTAATAGAGTTGGCAGGAGGACCTTCTTCCACACTATTTTTTTCATACATACCCTTAACTTTTATATTAAAAAATAGAGGGCTCAAATTAAAGGTATGGTGGTTGATATTACCCTTATTTGCTCTTATAAGAAACCTTGAATTTTTACCATATATAATATTCTATGGGTCTACAATATTAATCTATATATTTCTAAGAAGCAAAGAAGAGCCCTCATTGGCTTATAAAACAATAATTTCAACTGATCTTGAACGAAAAATGGTTAGAGAGAGTATAACCAAAAGTAAAAGTTTCCCAAGAAGAATGTCAGATAAATTTGAAGAAACTCTCAATTCAACAGTAGATTTTATATTCAAACTATTTGAAGCCTGGAGTACTATTATCTTACTGAAAGATAATAATACTGGTAACTATAAAGCGATGATCGGAAAGAGTAAAGGGGGGTTAAAAAAGGACACCTCTATTGAGAAAGGACCACTATCCTGGTTTTACCGTAATTCTGGAATTCTTATAAACAACGAATATAATGACACATCTGTAAATTTAGGCTATTACAAAGAGGATGAATTTATAAAGTGTTTCCTAGCATCTTCAATTGAAATAAATGGACTAAATGAAGGTATTATTGTGGTGGATAGAAGAGAGAGAATTCCTTTTAGTGAGCGGGATAAGGATATAATTAAGAGCATTTCTGAATCCCTGTCAACATTATTCTCTCTATATCGATATATGAATGCATCTATGCTTGAAGCATTTCAATTTCAATCACTTTTAAATCTAACCGGAGAGATTGCAGGGGAGATAAAGCTTGATGAAGTCCGAAAAAGTATATTTGAAAATATTAAAACGAGCTTTCTCAACGTATGGACTATCTTTTTACTCAAGGAGGGAGATGAATACTATATAACTGAACAGGACGGAAGACGATACAAACGTCCACTTATAAATAGTATTATCGCTTTAGCTCTTCAAAAGACAATCTCTCTTTGCAAAAAAGACTTAACTTCTGAGATAAAGAGACCAATTCTTCTCCCGGAAGAGAGGGATTTTGGAGCAAAATCACTTTTATTTTCACCATTCAAGGGAAATATTGATGGAGGTATTCTTCTACTTTCAGAAACAGCAGATGTCTTTAATAAAAAGGATCTTATGGTTTTAAATTTAATCTCTGATATCGCAGCATCGGCTGTTGAAAAGGCTATTTTATATGAACATGAGAGAGAAAAAGCGATTATAGATGAACTTACAAAAGCTTATAATCATCGCTTTTTTCAGGAAATGCTGAATCATCAAATTGCAGAAAGTATTAGAAATAAAGAACCTCTCTCACTAATTATACTTGACATCGACAACTTTAAGATGATTAATGATAATTATGGGCATCAAACGGGAGACACTGTCCTTAAAGAAATTACTTCTGTTATGAAAGAAAGAATTAGGAATTCTGACATTCTCTCAAGATACGGTGGAGAGGAATTTACTATCATACTTCCAAAAACTCCTGCGGAAAAGTGCCATAATTTAGCAGAAGAACTCCGCAAGGTAATAGAAGATAGAAAAATCTTATCATTGGATGGTAAAAGCTTATCAATCACAGTATCAATTGGAATATCTGAATTTCCTTCCCATGCTGATAATAAAAATGATTTAGTAGCCGCTGCTGATAGAGCTCTCTATATGGCTAAAAAAGAAGGCAAAAATAAATCAATAATAGCGGAATATTAATTTATAAAAGGATTCAAGGTTTCAAGGGGTCAAGGGTTCAAGTAAATAAATTGACTGAAGACCGGGGACAGAAGACTGGAGCTTAGTTAACAGTTAATTAGTTATTAGTATATTAGTAAAGATGAAAATAACGCAATAAAAGTAATAACGCTTAAAACGCAAAATAAACTCGATAAACCCAAACATTAACACGTAATAACTGACAAACTACCCGACTTGCTAAATGACTGACATATACACTTGTACTCTAATAAGTTATGCAATTTTTGTTAAATTTGAGTTATAGATTTAAAGTTTATTGATAATTTTGTAAATTATTGACTAAATATATGAAATCTTATCTCTTTCTTTTTTATCTTTTAAATCTTCTCCCTTCTCCTTCTCTTTAGTTTCATCCTCTTTTATCACAGAATCCCAAAGCTCTCCACCTTCTTCTGAAATTTCCACAAGATCAGTAATGCTCACAATATCTACTTCTTCTCCTTTTAACCCTTTATTCATTAGCTCTATTCTTTCTTTCACACCTTGAAATTCTGGATCTATTCTTAATACTTTTTTATATTCTTTTAAAGCTTTTTTGTATTCTTTTTGTCCGGCAAATATATCTCCAAGTGAGTAGGCAAAACTGATCGTCTCGTCTTCGTTGTACTTCTTGGATTCCAGCACTTTTTTATAAATCCTTTCCGCTTTTTCATAATCTTCTAGAATCTCTAGGCACTTCCCTATCATTTCTGTAGATTTTAAGGTCCATCGTTCTCCCTTCATAGCTTTTTTAAAAGCATCCATTGCTTCCTCAATAAGACCCATCTCCTTATATGTAATTCCGAGATCAAAGTGAGCTTCATAATCAGAGACTGTTATTTCTTCAGCTGCTTTTCTTTTAAACTGTTCTAAAAGTGTATCAAGGTCGGATGCTGTTTGAAATTCGAACTCTGCTCCTTCCTCGCTGGCCACTTCTTCCTCAAATAATTCATCAAAATCAATGGCTTCTGCCTTCTGTGCTTCTGATACCTTGGATGCTTTAACCTTTTCTCCTGTAATTTCTAGAATAATAGGTGAATCAGGAGCAATTCTCTTAGCCTTTTCAAGTACCTTATTTGCCTCTTCTTTTGCACCTTTATTATTCAAACATTCATATAATGATACATATGCATCAACAGCCTTTTCCCTACTGTTTAACTTAAGGGCAGTTTGGACCATTTTTTGGCGTTGTAAAAGTACATCGGGATTAAGTTCGGAAATAGTTTTATACAATTCATAAGCTTTTTTATAGTTTTTCTTATTAAAATGTGCTTCAGCAGCTTTATTATAATATTCTATGGCATCCTCTTCTGAGCCTACGGATAAATATAGCTCAGCGAGATTAATCCAATCATCCCACCCAGATATACTCTCTTCTATCTCTTTAGTCCCTGGTGCTTCAAGAACTATATAACCCTCTTCAGATAACTGTTTTAATTCATGCTCTATTGTTCCTGCCTCTTCTTCTACCACTTCTTCTTCCCCTTCTACCTCTTCATCGAGAAACTCTTCCAAATCATGTACTATAGTTTGTGACTTAACTGCCTCCTTTTGAACCTCCTCTGCACTTTCCTCCTCTCCAAGTCCGGTTACTTCCTGCTCAAAGACCACTCGCTTTTCCTCTCCAACCTCTACCTCCTTCTCCTTTCCAGAAATTTTTGCAATACGGGCTTCGATTTCATCCACATCATCGACTCTACCCTGTTCTTTGTAAATACTCATCACTTCGTGCAACTCAGCTATTGCTTCATCAATCATATTCTTATTCTCATAGATTTCTACAAGTTTCAATCTGATACTAACTGCCTTAGGAGTTAAATTGATTATTTTCTTGAAATTCTCAAAAACACCATCAAAATCTCCATCCCTTCTATATAGTTCAGCTAACTCTTCATAAGTAGATACAGCATCTCCAATCAAGCCCTGCTTTTTATATAATTCAGCAATTTCTACCTTTATATCTAGTTTATCTGCCCCAGAACGCAGTAGAATCTGGGCAATTGCAGTTGCATTCTGATAAAATTCTTGTTCAACATATTGATCCATAGCTTTCCAATAAAAATCGAATGCCTTGTCTTTTCTGCCCATCTTTTCATAAAGGCTACCTATCTCCCTGAACATATTTGCATCATCAGGATTTAATTTGATAATCTTCTGATAACATTCAATAGCTTCTTCTAAATTACCCTTAATTTTTGCTTTATTAGCCCTATTCTTTAACGAGGTTACATCCTCTCCAGCCATTATCTTATATCCTTTTCCTTTAATCCTTTAGTAACAATTCCTCGCCTACCCTATTTAATATGGAACCTTCCACAACTCTCTTTTTTAATAGCGCTCCTTCCAGCAAGGCATTATCACATATTACATTTATTACCCTTGGAACACCTTTGCTGAATTCATATATCAATTTAAGTGATTCTTCATCAAAGAGTTCTTCATTTACTCCTGTCTGTTCAATTCTATATTTAATGTATTCTTTGGTTGAACTCAAATTAAGGGGTGGTAGGTCTACAATGGTTGATATACGCTGACGTAATGATCTGTTATCCTTTATATTTTCAAGCATTTCATGCATCCCACTTAAGATCATTGTTAATAATCTATCACCCTGTAGTTCAAGATTCAAAAGACCTCTTAATTCTTCCAGTATTTCTGGATTTGTGATATTATTTGCTTCATCAATCAAAATTACAGTCTTCATGCCATATCTATAAATATTATAAAGTTTTTTTATTATTTCAGTAACCATTTCTGATCTATCATTAGAATTAAATCGTAGACCCAATAATTCTCCTATCTTTTTTGTAAACCATTCAATTCCAAAATCCTGATGAGTAAGGATCATTAGACCAGGATAAAAATTATCTTCTTTATTTAACTCAGCTAAGATTCTCCTTGCAATTGTAGTCTTTCCACAACCTACAGCTCCTGTTAATATTCCTAGTGCTCTACCCTTTTTAACCACGTGAAGTAATTTAACAAGGGCTCTTGCGTGTTCAGGACCACTATAAAATAGTTTGGGGTCGGGAATATCTGAAAATGGTTCACGCACAAATCCGTAAAAATTTTCGTAATTCATCTCTCATCCTCACAGAAATACAATTCTCTCTTCTCCTTTATCTTTTTCATCTACAACAGATTCCCCTGTGGTTTTAATTATTTCTTTATCCATTTCCACAAAAGTTTCTTCCTCTTTTTTTACAATTTCCTTCTTTTCTTCCCTTTTGGCTTCAAAAAGTTCCTTAACATCTTTATATTCCTGATTAATTTCATATATTTCTCTTAAAAGAGTATTGGCTTTTTCCTTATTTCCTACGGCTTTAAAGGACAGAGCTAAAGAGTAATACTCATCCAACTTTTCGCTTTCTTCAAGTTTTCCTGCATAATTCAGGGCTTCTTCAAGAGCATTTTTATCCCTTAGTATTGCAACCAGATATCTTCTCGCCTTATGGTCTTTTCTTAGAGTTAGAATCCTCTTATAATTTTCTTCAGCATCAGAAAGTAAATCTGCCTCATGCATTCTCTTCCCAAGAGCATAACGTAGATCAACTTCATCCTGAGGAACAAGGTCTTCCATTTCAGCAAACTTTTCATATAATTCTCCCTTTACGTCCCTTATTTTAAGCTCTCTCACATCCTGGTCATCATGGTATCTACTTATGAGAGTATTTAAAACCTCTTCCGCAGAATCGTTCCTCCCTAAAATATTATAACTTTCAAATGCTTTAATATAATTGTCTCTTGCCTCTTCAGGAGAGCCTATCTCCCATAGGAGCTCTCCCATTTCAAGTAATGAATCTGCATCAAAATCCTCATCAATTTCGATTCCTTCTTTTATTTCTTTAAGAAAATTCTGTATCTCCATAGGGAAATTTTCAGATATTTCCATAATGTCAAAGATATCCTCACTTTTCTCAAGAAATTCTCTTATATATCTATTTACCTCTTTATAAAGTTCTAATTTTGCATATTCCTTTATAAGGACAAGGAGTTCTCCTTTACTTTGATTTGTCATATAATTCTTACGTGCTTCTAATATAGAATCAACAGCTTTCTCTTTCAAAGCAAATTCTCCCTCTTTTTAAACTAACTTTAACTGGATTGGAACCCAACCAGTATGGTAATTCACGTATATCCTTATAGTCAAGTATTAATAAATCAGCCATCTTCCCCTTTTCTATTGAACCAACTCTATCTGCTCTATTCAAGGCATATGCTGCATTAATAGTAGAACCAGCAATAGCCTCTTCTACACTCATTCCGTAATGATAACAGGCAAATCCTAAGACAAGTGGCATAGAATAGACAGGTGAAGATCCAGGATTAAAGTCAGACCCAAGAGCCATAGGTATTCCATTCTCTCTTAATCTACCTACTGGAGGTTTATCAGATGAAAGAATAAAAGATGTAGCAGGTAACATAATCGCAATGACCTCTGATTTACTCATAAGCTCTAAACCCTTATCTGACGGATATATTAAATGTTCAGCAGAGATAGACCCTATTTCTCCAGCAAGCTCTGCACCTCCACTCTCTTTTAATTCATCTGCATGAACCTTTAAACCAAGTTTTAATTCTTTTGCTTTAGTTAATATGCGTCTTGCTTCCTCTTTACCGTATACTCCATCTTCACAAAATACATCACAAAACTCTGCTAAATTATTATTCACAACCAGAGGAAGATGCTCCTCAATGATTTCATTAATATATTTCTGTCTTGATTTACCTGGCGGGAATTCATGCGCCCCCATATATGTTGGAACAATATCAATGAAATCTTCTCTAAATTTTCTCATTGCATTGAGCATAGAGAGTTCAGTTTTGAGGTCCAGTCCATATCCACTCTTTACTTCCACAGTCGTGGTTCCAGTCTCTGACATTCTCTTAAGATTTTTCTTAAGTATATCAATCATATCATCTTCTGTAAGAGACCTTGTCTTTTCAACGGTATTCAGTATACCTCCACCTTTGTGCATAATATCTTTATAAGTTAACCCTTTTATCTTCATTTCAAATTCATCAACCCTTGTTCCTCCGAATAACGCATGTGTATGTGCATCGATAAATCCAGGCATTACAACATTACCATTCGCATCAATAACTCTCTCACTATCTTCCATGATGTTTTTGGCAACATCCAATATCATTCCATCCTTAATGGCGATATCACAACCATCTTTTATATATAAATCTATATTATACCCTCTCCCTAATCCATTGGAAAGGGCTACTACCTTACCTCTCTTAATTAAGATATCAATCATCACTAAAATATAGGTATTTAAAGTATAAATGTCAAGAGTTACATTAATTCCCCATTGACATAACATATTCAAATTTATAATATATTATAATATTATATGCGAAAAATATACATCTTAATAACCTTCATTCCTGTAATCCTTCTCTCAGAAAGATTAGATATTGTCGAGATTGGTCATCTGGAAGGCAAAGGATACTATAATGACATCAAAATAGATGGAAAATATGGGTATATTGCTGCAGGTAAGGGAGGCATTGTTATAGTTGACCTCGCTGATCCTGATTTTCCTAAAAAGATAGGGGAAATTGAATCAATGGACTATACATACTCCCTTGATATCCAGGGATTTAAATTATTCATGGCAGATGGTAAAGCAGGGGTTCGGATATTTGATATAAGAGATAAGGAGAATCTTGAACAAAGAAGTTTTATCCCAACAAGATATTCCAGCTTCGATATCAAAGTATCAGGACAATATGGATATGTTGCAGAAGGAGAAGGTGGATTTAGGATAATTGATATTTCCAAAGTAGATTTCCCATCGGAAATTGCAAGGTTTAATGATAAAATTAATATAAGAGCTCTGGATATTGAGAATGGATATGCTTATCTAGCTGACAGTAAGGGTATCATCATCCTTGATATCAGTAATCCTGACTCACTCGTAAATCCAATCTGGATAAAAACAATAGACTCCGTTAATAATATTCTCTCTGATGGAAGGTGGTTGTTTGCAAGTGGTGGAGATCGGGATTTTATAGTGAGTAATGTAGCTCTGCCACGTTATTCTATAACACAGAAAATCCCTGGTGATTACAAAGAAATTAAAGACCTATCTTTATCCGGATTTCATCTTTATGTCGCCAAAGGAGACTTTGGTATTAGTATTTTGAATTTATTGGTACCTTTTAGTCCCGAGGTAGTAAATCACACATTAGTTATCGAAGAAGCAATAGGAATCTATGCGAGTGGAAATCTTCTCTTCGTCACCGCAGGCTACGATGGACTAAAGGTCTACCAAATAACCGAGGAATAAATAGGATAAAGGTCTTTAATTAGGTTAAGAAGACTATGTCCTTAGAAAAGAGTTGTACTTGATAATTTGAATCCCTTCACAAAAACCGGGGGTACTAAGCAATATCCTTGAATCCTCCTGGGTATACCAAATTCAGCAACAGAATTCAAGAGTCTTATTGGGCTATCATTAAACCTCATATTCTTAAATGCACTCACTATTTCTCCATTCTTAATCTTATATAGACCATCTCTTGTCATGCCAGTAAGGTTCAAATCCATTCTATTGACAAAACGAATATACCATAGCCTTGTTATGAGTAAAGCATCATCACAACTCTTTATCATTTCCTCTAAACTCTTCTTACCCCCTTCAAGAATAATATTAGTTGCAAATCCTATTGGTTTCAGATTTTTCTTCTTTGCCCAGTATCTTGAGGTTTGAAGATTTTTTAATACACCGTTTTCTATCCATACTATTTTACCAAGTGGAAGTCCATTCTCTGAAACAAAAGGCTCTGAAGGATTATCAAAATTATATGGGTCAGAATAAAGATTTACATTTTCCGATGCAATTTTTTTACCCAAACGACCTGAAAAGTAGACATACCCTTCATCAGCTGCCCTTCGATCCATCATCCATTTAAGAAATGGAATAAAATCTGCTATAGCCTGCGCCTCCAGGATTACCGGGTATTCTCCCGTGGTTAGTTCCACTGGATTTTTCCCCAGGGATGCCTTCGTGAAGGCAATATCAGCAACCCTTCCAAGGTTAATTTTATCTAAATTTTCATCAGCTTCACCGGCATATCCCGAAGAATCATCAAGCATAGCTGTTATGGAGAAATTAACCAAAGTATGTTGATGAAAAGCAATATGACCTAGAGAATTTGCAAACCCAACTGAGTATTCTCCATTCAAATACTGTCCTGCAATTTCCATCCCCTTAGCTACTGCTTCTTTTTTTATCTTGTTTATTTCTTCTGCTTTCTCTTCAGGTGTTAAATCTCTGGCATTATTGAAATATCTGTCAACACCATTTATTTCTATTGGTTCTAAAGGTTCAATAAACTCAGGATCTTCCGGTGAATTAATGGCAATCTCTTCAGCTCTCTTTAAATTACGAAGTAATGACTCTTCGGAAGTATCCTGTGTCCTTGCTGTCCCGGTTGACTTACCATTAAAAGCCGTAATATAAATATCGTTTGTTTTCTTTGTTACATTTTGAATTATATGATTTTCCGCAAATCTTGTTAGATTCTGGCTCTCTCTTACTACACGCAGGGTTATTTCATCAACACTCTTATTCTTAATAAGTAATTTAATTTTCTCGCTTAACCAATCCATTTTCATGATTTCCCCCTTAGTACATTTATTTTTCGGAAGCGTGCATATGGAGCTCCGTTTGTCATCTGGGCTACCTGCATGGGCTCACCTTTACCGCAGTTTCTAAAGCCTCTGGGTTCCCAGTAATCCTTACCTGAAATAGCATCCAAATTGCCCCAGAATTCTGGTGTAATGGACTGATAGATAACATCCCTGAGCATCTTGTCTTTCTTACCATTTTTAATCTCAAAGAAGGCGTCACCGCCAAACTGGAAATTCAACCTCATCTGATCGATAGAAAAACTACCTCTACCCTCTATCAAGATGCCATCTTCTACCCCAGAAATCAGATCTTCCGGTGTCGTATCATCACCAGACGGCATAAGGTACAGATTTGGAATCCTATTTATTGGCATATTATAATATCCATCAGCTCTCGCTGAACCTCTACTCCTTTTTTCTCCAATTAGAGGGGCAACCTCTCTAGTTGAACTATAATCAACAAATATTCCATCTTTAATTATATCCCATCTCTGACATTTTACACCTTCGTCATCGTAACCTGTAGTTGCAAGACCTCCCGGCAGAGTATTATCTGCAATAAAATTTCCTTTTTCTGAACCATAACGGAAATTGCCTTTTTTCTCTGTTGTTACAAAACTCCTACCAGCAAAATTTGCTTCATAACCAAGGACACGATCTAGTTCTGTTGCGTGACCGACGGATTCATGAATGGTTAGAGAAAGATGTGCAGGATCCAGCACAAGATCCTTCTTACCTTCTTTTGGAAAATCAGCATCAATCTTCATTACTGCCTCTTCTGCAATTCTTTCAGCGTTTCCTAATAAGTTTAATGATTGTATATGTTCCCACCCTTTATTTAAAGGATAATCCTGAAAAGATCGATCCTGCGAATCTCCACCCTTCACTGATACTGCAGTATAGCCAGCACTGACTGTATAGATATCTGTCTCTACCATTGAACCCTCGGTTGAAGCGAAGAACTGATCCCTTCTCGTTACCCTCAGTCTTGAGAATGCTTTTGCTATATGCTTTACGTTCAATATTTTTTTGTTTATTTCAAGGAGTAAATGAATTTTATCATTCATGTTAACTGTAAAGGGGTCAATTTCAATCGGAGTCTTAAAATAATCTTGATAAGCAGGTTCTGAAGCTAATATCACCCCCTTCCCTTCTTTAGTCCTAGAAGATGCAATTGCAACTTGAAAAGCTTCCTTAACAATTGAATTGATATTTTCTTTATTTACGCAACTTGCCGATGCAAAGCCCCATGCTCCATTCTTAAGTACACGGATACCAAAACCAACAGTTTCTTCATCATTAATCTGCTTTGGACTCATATCCAGTATAACAATCATCTGATCCCTCTGATTAATAATTCTTATATCAGCATAATCTACACCCAGGTTAAGAGCAGTATTCATAGCTTCCAAACATAAATCTTTCATTTTCACTCCTTTTTATGTTGATGTATTTCTTAAATCTTTATAATAGAAATTTAGATTGAAGTCAAGTAATCATTAAATAGGTTTCAAGGTGTCAAGGGTTCGAGGGTTCAAGTTTTTGTTATTATCTTCTCCGTTTCCCCAGAAGTACTATATCGCGTAATACCTCCTTATTCTTTGCTACCATCCATCTGTCTTCAAAATGTGGATCCTGTACAATCTGTGCAATTGCTGCGAGACTGCGAAGGTGAAAGTTTCTCTCATCCCTGGTCCCAATAAGGACAAAAACAGACTTAACATCTGGTGCGTCTTTTGAAAATTTGATACCCTCTCGACATCTTGCAATAAGTATATCAAATTTGTTCTCTCCCTCAATAATTATGTGGGGTATTGCAACGTGTGGAGTTATTGCGGTAGTGGTTTCTTTTTCTCGCTCCAAAAGTAAGTTAAATAAACTATTGGCTGTTACCCCTAAGTTATTAGCCATTTTAGCGGCTACTAATTTAAAGAATTTCTCCATTTTAATAGGATGGTCTATATCAAGAATAGCACTTCTTTCTATTACTTCATCAAACCTGTCTTTTAGAATCTCATCTCTTTCTCTGATAATCTCTTTTAACTCGTCTTCAAGCAAGTGAGTGGTAAGTTCTTTTG
>SOIB01000130.1 GCA_004377355.1 Candidatus Stahliibacteriota bacterium
CTTTCATGTTTGTAAGGTAGTAAAAAGTATTAATTTGTCAACTGAATGAGTTTATGAGTAAATGAGTAGATGGGTATATGAATTAAAAGTCCGATGTCCTAAGTCCAATGTCCAAAGTCAATTAGGTCTTAGGTTTTTGGTATTGGGTTTTTGGTGATAAGTTCTGAGTTCTGGGTTCGGAGTTATTAGTTGGGATTAAAGGATTAGAAGAAGATAAAGAGTAAAGAGCATGAATTCAGGATTAAGTTTTAAGTGTTCCCCGTCCTCGGTCTCCGGTCTTCGGTCATTTATATGCTTGAATCCTAGAATCCTCGAACCCTTTTTGATATTCTTTGCGTGCTTTGCGAGAAAAAAATGGAGGAGAAGTAAGGCTCGCATCGTGTAATAATATGCGAGCATCAATGATAACTATTACACGGGACAAGGATTTATCATTACTCCGCACTCCAAAATCAAAAATAAATGAACATGATAAATTTGTATAAGATCTTTTTAAATCAGTGTAAATCAGTATCTAAATTGATGTTTTGTAAATTATTAAAATTATTTTCTCTGTGGCTTAAGCCCCTTGAATTTTTTTAAAAATAGTTAATCTTACCCTTAAAAGGAGAGGTAAATGGAAAAGATTCATCCATTACTTGATAAGGAAAAGCAAATTAAAGCACGAGCTTATGAGCAAGAAAAAAGAATCTTTAACTTTTTAGGGATTGTGTTAACTGCTATAGTTCAGTTGTTTTTTTATTTCAGTGGATTATCACAAAATATTGCAGGGTGGAGTATATTGTCGTCATTTATTTGGACATTTATTTTCTTTATGATAATATATTCTATGTTGCAGACTATAATTAAGTTTCCCATTTCATATATCGCTAACTTTTCTCATGAGCATAAGTATGGTTTTTCAAGACAGTCAAAAAAGGAGTGGACGTGGGACCATACAAAAGCATATCTTCTATCATTAATCTTTGGTATTATTGTATATGGTGCTCTATTAATAATCTTTCAGAAATTTCCTGTTTTTTGGTGGTTGATTGCAGGTGGATTTATTGCCATCTTCTCAGTGATACTGTCAACTATTTTCCCTGTGCTTATTATGCCGATATTTCATCATTACGATAAAATAGAAGATGAGGAACTAAAAAGTACTCTATATGGTATTTTGGATGATGCAGGTATCAATGTTGAAGGATTTTATAGAGAGGATACAAGCAGAAAAACTACAAAAGAAAACGCAATGCTTGCTGGTATGGGTGCTACAAAGAGGGTAATACTTGCTGATAATATAATTAAACATATGGGAATAGATGAGATTAAAACTGTTCTTGCACACGAGATAGGACACTACAAGAAGAATCATATAATAAAGTATATTCTAACTGGAACAATACTTCAGATTTTTGCCTTCTTTTTGCTAAATAGAATAATGACAGTTTTATTTCCGATGTTTCTCACCGGGTTCAGGGAGAATTTAGCTCTACTCCCGATGTTATTATTTTACTTACTACTAATCGACTTAGTTGTATTGAATATTATACAGAACTGGATTGGGAGGCATTATGAGAGAGAAGCGGATATAGAAGCCCTGAGATTATCGAAAGACCCAAAGGCGTTTCAGAAGGCTATGGCAGGTCTTGCCAACCGTAATCTATCCAATGCCTATCCAAGTCTATGGGTGAAACTTATGTATTATAGCCATCCACCTGTTGGGGAGAGGTTAGAGATGGCAGAACAGTTTATAGAAGAGGATTCAAGGGGTCAAGGATTCAAGGGGTCAAGTGACCCATCCACACATCCCCAGAATTTTTAGTGAAGATACACATAGTTATTTTTAAGTTGTTAGGTATTGGATATTTGGTACTGAGTTCAGTAATATTGTTAAGAAATAAGGATAAAGTTATTTTAACTATTTTTAAATTTTACTAATCAACTATTTACTAATATACTAATAACTACTACCCTGTCCCCCGTCTTCGGTCTTCGGTCATCCTCAAACTCAGTAGTCATACATACTCTTTTACTTTTTCTTCTCCATTGAGAACTCTGAATGCTGCATCTGCCATTGAGGTGAGTTCATCTTCGCCAGGATATACCAAGACTTTATCTGTGAAGAATGAGATCCTTCTGATGAGCTTATCTATAAAACGTTTCTGATGGGCAAGTCCACCTGTGAGAATAATACATTTCGGTTTTATGCCCAGGGCAGCAGACATTGCACCTATCTCCTTTGCAGTCTGATACACCATAGCTCTATATATAAGGTTTGCTTTTTCATCACCCTTATCTATCATACCCTCTACATCACGAAGGTCATTGGTACCAAGATAGGAGGCTAACCCACCATTACCTTTCAATCTCTTTTTTATCCACTCCTCTTCATACTTCCCGGAGAAACATAATTTGAAGAGTGAATATGCGGGTAATCCTCCACTTCTTTCAGGAGAAAATGGTCCTTCTTCAATCGCGTTGTTTGCATCTATAATACGTCCATTCTTTATGGGACAGATGGAGATACCACTACCTAAATGTGCAACTACAAAATTTGCATCATTCTCATTTATTTCTAATTTCCTACATGCCCTTCGCACAACTTGTTTTATATTTAGAGTATGCTGAAGAGCTTTTCTTTCTATCTCTGGTATTCCGGAAATTCTTGATACATCCTCAAATTCGTCGACAGACACTGGATCAACAATGAATGCATCTGAAAAGAGCATATCACCCGCTTTCCTTGCAAGTATTGCACCAATGTTAGATATATGCTCTGCTACCATATTTCCATCTTTTATATCCTTTAACATTTTATCGTTAGCTCTATATATGCCACTTTGGAGTGGATGGAATAATCCTCCCCGCCCAATTACTCCATCAACTTTATTGATTTTCCATTCTTCTATAATCTTTTTAATATCCTTCCAGCGGAAATCAATCTGGTCGGTAGATTTTAAAAATCCTTTCAATTCATCAGCGCTGTATTCTACCTTCCTGCTATTTTTTATTTCATTTGATTCAAATAAAGCTATCTTTGTTGAAGTAGCACCTGGATTTATAACAAGAACTCGTTTTCCCATGTTCCTCCTCCCATATTTACACGAAGACAATTTGAAAGAAGTTAATGAGTATATCGGTAGGTGGGTTTATGGGTTGATATAAAGCAAAGAATCTTGGTATTTTATGACATTTAGTTTTACTTATATGCTCTTCAAAAATTATTATATCTTTCATATTATACTCATTTACTCATCTACCCATCTACTCATATACTGTACTTTGTGCTTCTTTGCTTATCTTCGTTATAAATTTGGATAATTTTTACTTTTGACTTTACCGGTCTCTGGCTCATATTGATATTCATCGACTTCTTTGATTCTGATTTGGAGTTCGCTTAGGCTTTCTGGATATTTACCGTTCTCTATTTTGTATATCTCTAAAGACTTCCGGATAACTGCAATCTCTGTCAAGATTTTTGTCTTTTTTGGTGCCTCAACCAAACCCTTGGAATAGTCCTTAACAATCTTGTCAGCTTCTTGAATAGCTTCTTCACCTTCTCTGCATCCTGATAAAAATATAATAATGATTATTGAGATAATCCATTTCATCTTAATATCCAAAAAATAAATGGTGAGAGGCGGAATTGAACCGCCGACACCGGGATTTTCAGTCCCGTGCTCTACCTACTGAGCTATCTCACCATCAATTTAATTATAAAAAAAATTCTTTTTCTGTCAAGAACTTAAATTGAATATTCATTATAGGATTCAAGGGGTAAAGGTTTCGAAGGAGGCTTTCTCTTTATAAGCACCAATATGCGCTTTTGTTAGCATTTATATTATTTCTGTTCTCTTTCCTTTAGAAGTCCATCAATTTTTGTAATATCTTCCTCTGATAGTTTCCATTCTGAAGCTAAAGCAGTTTCTT
>SOIB01000095.1 GCA_004377355.1 Candidatus Stahliibacteriota bacterium
TCCTTTTTTATTGCCACAGAGACACAGAGGTAACGGAGATATGATTTTCATTTGAGGAAAATAAAAAATAAACATAATCACTCATAGGCTTTAGTCTAAATAATCCTATCTTTTTATTTTATACAAGACCAGATTAACAGCCGGGACTTGACAGTATTGATATTTTTTTATAGGTTTGTAGCATGACTGAAACAACAATCTATCTTGTTCGTCATGGGCAGAGTGAGGGGAACAAAGAGAACAGGATGAGAGGAAGATGCGATTTCCCACTAACAGAAGAAGGTGAACAACAGGCAAAAGCTCTTGCGAAAATATCAAAGGAATGGAATCTATCTGCGATATTCACTTCTCCGCTAATAAGAGCTGAAAAAACAGCAGAATATATAGGCCTGGAGTGCAGTCTAACTCCAGAGATAGATGAAGGATTACATAATATAAGACTTGGGGAATGGGAAGGTAAACCTATGGATTGGGTGATGATGAATTTTCCAGAAGAATGGAAGATGTGGATGAGTAATCCTGAAGAACTAACCTTACCAGGATTTGAACCTCTTTTAGATGTCCAAAATCGCGCATACGAATCTCTTAAGAGAAGAACAGAAGAATTTAAGGGTAAAAACTTCTGTATTGTAACACATAGGGCAGTGCTTAAGCCCCTTATTGCAAGAGTTCTTGGTATTAAATCTCCCTATTACTGGAAAATAAGGATGGCTACTGCTTCCTACACCAGGATAGTCCATGATGGAACTATGTATTATCTTGACCTTTTTAACGAAACAAAACATCTAACAAAGGAGCAAGTATGATTGATTATAGAATAGAGAATCTTGCAGATATCGTAACCAATTATTCTGTCAATATCAAGAAGGGTAATTTTGTTTTTATAAATGGAACAGAACTCTCTCTTCCATTGGTAAAATCAGTCTATAAGAGAGTGCTTGAAAAGGGTGCACATCCAGAACTTAAAGTAGATGTAGAGGGAATTAACGAGATATTCTATAAGAATGCTTCTAAAAAACAGTTAGAATATATTTCAGAGATAAGGAAATATATTATTGAAAATGCTGATATCCTAATACATATAAGGGGTGGATGGAATACGAAATCATTGAGCAATATCTTACCAGAAATAATTTCAACCAATAGAAAAGCTATGACTCCCTTGATGAAGACTCAAATGGCGCGTTCGGCAAACGGAGAATTACAGTGGACACTAACACAATTCCCAACTCATTCAGGTGCGCAGGAATCAGATATGTCTCTTTGTGAATACGAGGACTTTGTTTTTGGTGCATGTTTTGCCGATAAAGAAGATCCCATAGGCAATTGGCAGAAATTATCAAAGGAGCAGGAAAGGTATGTGAAGATGTTGAATAGGAAAGATTTGTTTCATATTGAAGGTCAAGGTACTGATCTTTATATTAGAACGAAAGGAAGGAAATGGATAAACTCAGATGGAAAACATAACATGCCAAGCGGAGAGGTGTTTACTGCCCCTATAGAAGAATCCATTAATGGGAAAATTACCTTTGGTTTCCCTGCAATCTATAATAACAGAGAGGTTATAGGGGTGTGTCTTGAATTCAAGGATGGGAAAGTTGTGAAAGCTATGTCCGAGAAGGGAGAGGATTTCCTCAAGGCAATGATTAATATGGATAAAGGGGCAAGGTACGTAGGAGAATTTGCATTCGGTCTTAATTATGGAATTCAGAAGTTTACAAAGAATATACTTTTTGATGAAAAGATAGGTGGAACAATGCATATGGCTCTTGGAGCTGCCTATCCGGAATGTGGAGGGAAGAATGAATCAGCCCTCCATTGGGATATGATACTAGACTTACGGGAAGATGGAAGAGTAGCAGCCGATGGAGAGGTTATATTTGAGAAAGGAAAATTTATTATATAAAAGGGTTCAAGGATTCAAGGTTTCGAGGGGTCAAGGGATAAAGAAGTTAAATAATTTTTGATTTTAATTTTATATCTTATCGCAAGTCAACTATTTTCTCTATTTTACCCATCAACACATTCACCCATCTACTCATTAACTATATATAGACAAGACTCCCTGAATAATATGTATTTTCTTTACCTTCACTTCTTATACGAATCCCACCATCATTCTCTATACCAATAACTTGACCGGTTATCGTCTCTTTTTGACCCTGGAGTTCAACTTTTCGACCCAAATCCTGATTTAGCCCCAGGTATCTTATATAAACTCTATCAAGTTCTTCTCTACATTCTCCTATCCTTTTCATTATCTCTAATGCTACTTCCTCTATTGGAAGGTTTCTTTTTAGTATCTCCTTTGATGATATTATGTTTTCTTGTAGTGATTGGGGAAAATCTGAAACATCTAAGTTGAGATTAAGACCGATTCCAACAATGAAGCTCTCATTTCTTCCTTCAATAAGGACTCCACCAATTTTCTTTTTAGATATAATAATATCATTTGGCCATTTGAGTTCTACGTGAAGTCCATAATTCTCCAGTACTTCGGCTATGGCTACGGAACTAAGTTGAGAAAGAACACCCTTATTACTGGGGAACTCCTTAATCATTAATGTTAACCATAAACCACCAGATGGTGAAAACCATTTATTTGAACCTCTGCCCTTACCTCTAGATTGAATTCTTGCAATTACTCCATCAAGGTCAGAGAGTTTTTCTATATTTCTTTTTGCCCACTCATTGGTGGAATCCACTTCTTCTAATTTTATTAGGTTTAACACACCTCATTGTTAGAAAATAACTTTAAAATGTCAAGTAATTAAAGTATATGGGTAGATGAGTGTATAAGTAGATCAGTATATGAGTAAATTAGTAAAATTAAAAAAATCTAAGATCTGAGACGAAAGATATGCTAAGGAAAACTTTTAACTGATTAACCAACTTACTGATTAACTCATTTACACAATAATCCATATACCCATCTACTCATCTACCCATACACTCATCAACTGATTTACCATAATCCCCCTTGACATAATCTAGTCACATTTTAATATAGGGTTACCAGTCGTACTAGGCGGGGAGTTAGCGGTGCCCTCTACCTGCAATCCGCTATAGCAGGGCTGAATGCTTACATGAGCCTATTTTCTTTTATTATGGGCTTCTGGAGAGGGTGATGAAGTTTGGGTCCTTCATAGGGATGTGCCTTAAACCCCGTTAGATCCGGAAGGAAGCAGCGGTAGGAGGATTTCACCCCTGATGGAGGGGAGCCTGAATGGAGCTTTTCTTTGGTTGTACCGATAAAGGAAAATTGGCGAAGTAAGCTGTACGACTGGTAGAAAATATTATGGAATATTTGGTATTAACACGAAAATACAGACCGCAGGATTTTAATGAGGTGGTAGGTCAGAAGCATGTAATACAGACCTTAATGTCTGCTCTGAAGAATCGAAGGGTAGGACATTCATATCTCTTTGCAGGTCCTCGAGGCGTAGGAAAAACATCTGTTGCACGTATTCTTGCTAAGGCATTAAATTGTGAGAACGATGTTGTGGAGAATCCCTGTAATGAATGTGAAACCTGCAAAGCTATAACAAAAGGAAGTGCAGTAGATGTCATTGAAATAGATGGAGCTTCGAATAGGGGAATAGATGAAATAAGAGCTCTAAGAGAGTCAGTTGTTTATAATCCTTCTTCTGCGAGGTATAAGGTTTACATAATAGACGAGGTTCATATGCTCACAAAGGAGGCATTTAATGCTCTCCTTAAGACACTTGAAGAACCTCCCTCTCATGTTGTTTTTATCTTTGCGACTACAGAGCCAGAGAGAGTTCCAAAAACTGTTCTATCACGTTGCCAGAGATTTGATTTTAGAATGCTAACAGAAAAAGAAATTTTTACCAAGTTGAATTCGTTGACTAAATTAGAATCTATAAATGCAGATGAGGGGTCACTAAGATTAATAGCAGCAAGAGCGGAAGGGTCAATCAGGGATGCTGAAGGAATGCTTGATCAATTAGTTTCATACGCAGAAGGACAAATTACAGCCAATGACGTAAAAGAGGTGTTTGGATTTATTGGAAAGGAGGTCTATATAAAACTATTTCTGGGAATATCCGGAAGGAATGAAAAGGTTATAATTGAAGTAATAGAGGATGTTATTCAGAGAGGTTATGATATAAGGGAGTTTATTTATGGATGGCTGAAGTTTATACAGAGACTCTTGCTCTATAACCTTGACATACCAGATCCCACCTCAGTGGAAATAAATAAAGAGTTACAAAAACTTGCAAAGAGCGTATCTTCTAAATTCCTAACAGCAGTACTTAATCTCTCAACAAATATGGAAAGAGATATTAGAAATGTTCCCTACTCACAAGGTTTTCTTGAACTTTTAATGCTCAGGATGGCACGGATACCTGACCTTGCTGATATTAATGCATTGATAAAAGAGATATCTGAATCACACATTGAAGATAGCTCTTATAAAAGAGCTGAGGAAAAGTTAGAGAAATTTAAGAAAGAATTTCCAACAGACGTGACAGATTTGTGGAAAAGGATAATAGAAACCATTAATAATACTGATGGTAAGAATTTTTTCAAAAGTTTCTTGAGAGAAGCAAAACCCGTTTCATTCAGCAGTAATTCTCTACGATTAAATGTTCCAGAGTCCCACAAAGAACATTTAAAGGAGGATATAGATCTTTTAAAAGAGGCGTGTAAAGAAACACTGGGTTTCGATATAGAAGTTAGCATAGTTACTTCAGATGGACCAGTGGAAGAGACGATCAGGGATGATCCATTGATAAAAAAGATAAAGGAGATATTCAATGCTGAAGAATATATTTGATTACAAGGCAATAAAGGAAAAGACGGATCAGATAAAGAGCGAACTTCAGGAGGAAAGGCTTGAAGCTGAAAGTGGTGGAGGAATGGTAAAATTAGAAGTGGATGGACTTGGAAATATCACAAAGTTAGAGATAGAAGATGACCTTTTTAATGAGAAGGATAAGGAGTTAATTGAGGATCTTATAATTGCAGCTGTAAATAAAAGTAAAGAAAAGTTAAAAGAGCTTTGGCAGAAGAAATTTGAAGAATATATTGGTGATTTGCCTTTACCAGGATTAGGGGATTTATTATCTTGAAACCTCCTAAGATATTCATGCGTCTTACAGAAGCCCTTCAATTTTTCCCAGGGATTGGTAAAAAATCCGCTGAGAGAATAGCTTTCTATATTCTTTCTAATCCACAAGATGGAAAAAAAATTGCTGAATCAGTGGAGGAGGTTCTATCAAAAATAAAATTCTGCAATATATGCGGGAATATAACGGTTGAAGATCCCTGTTCTATTTGTTCTTCTCATGAAAGGAACAGAACCACAATTTGTGTGGTTGAGAAACCGATGGATGTTTTCGCAATAGAAAGAGCTGGGATCTATGATGGATTATATCATGTGTTGGGTGGTCTTATCTCTCCTCTAGATAACAGGGGACCTGATGAAATAAGGATTGAGCCATTAATACTACGGGCAAAAAAAGAGGATCTCAATGAGATTATTATTGCTACCAACCCAACAACAGAGGGTGAAGCTACTGCTTTGTATCTTCAAGAAAGCCTTAAGGAGTTTAATATAAAGATAAGTAGAATCGCACAGGGTATTCCAGTTGGAACGGACCTTGATTTTGCAGATGATATTACACTCCTTAGAGCTATGGAAGGTAGAAGGGAATTCAAGGATTAGATGACTTGACAATTATGCTATTATTGTTATATTTTCACTTGGCGCGGGGTGGAGCAGGCAGGTAGCTCGTTGGGCTCATAACCCAAAGGTCGTGGGTTCAAATCCCACCCCCGCTATTATTCTTAAAAACCCTTGCCCCCTTGAAATTATTTTCTATTATAATATTATATAAATGAGTTTTATATTAGCTATTGATGGAACTTCAGGATCAGGTAAGACTACAACTGCAAGAAAAGTTGCAGAAAGTCTTGGTTGGTTTTACCTTGATACAGGTGCAACGTATAGAGCAGTAGCATATGAAGTTTTGAAGAAGGGTAAGGATCCTGAAAATGTTAGTGAAGTTATCCAGGTATTAAAGGATTTGGAACTTGCTATGAAAAACACTAAAAGAGGACAGAGAACCTATGTTAATGGAGAAGATGTTACTAATTATCTCAGAACGGATGAGATTGATAAATCGGTTACTCCTATATCAAAGACGAAAGCTGTCAGAGAATGGTTGGTAGGATTCCAAAGAGAAATAGCAAGAAACAGAAATATTGTTGTGGAAGGAAGAGATATAGGAACTGTTGTTTTTCCATATGCCAACCTAAAAATATTTATGGATGCGGACCTTAGCGTAAGAGCAAAGAGAAGAAAGAAACAAAAAAGAAATACAAAACATGTAGAACAGGTAAAGAAAGATCTTAAACTCAGAGATTATCATGATTCTAAAAGAAAAGAAAGCCCTCTCAGAAGAGCACCAGACGCACTCCTACTAGATACAACTTCTCTTTCAATAAAGGAGCAAGTTGATTGGGTTATAAGAAGAATAAAACAACTAAATGAAAGCACCATTCCAATATAAGATTGCAAGAGCACTTCTCTATCTCCTATTCAGGATAATATTTGGTCTAGAAATAGAAGGTATCTCAAACGTGCCTAAAGAAGGCTCTGTTATTATTGCCCCAAACCATCGTTCTAACTATGATCCACTTTTAGTTGGGTGTTGTGTAGACAGTCGTGATGTCTATTATTTAGCAAAATCAGGTCTCTTTACCTCAAAAGCTGTAGCCTGTTTTCTTAGGAGTCTTAATGTGATCCCAGTTGATTTAGAAAAACCTACAGTGGGAGCATTGAGAACATTTGTTAATTTACTTAAGAAGGGTAAAGCAATAATGGTTTTCCCGGAGGGAACCCGCTCCAGAACAAACAAATACTTAAAAGCTCTACCAGGTGTAGGTTATCTTGCAGTAAGGACAAATTCAACTGTTATACCTACTCTTATTGAGGGAACCTATGAGTCAATGACGAGACATTTTCTTCGCAGGTCCCCACTCCGAGTTAGATTTGGAACTCCTATTTATCCAGAAAATGAAGTTAAAAGTGTAAAAGAGGCAGAGGCTCTGTCTATTAAAATACTTAAAGAAGTGAAGAGGCTGGCTTAATGGAGATATTACTGGCAGAAGATATGGGTTTCTGTTTTGGAGTAAAAAGGGCAATAAAAATTGCAAGAGACAAGAGAAAAGAAACAGAAAACAATATCTATACATTAGGATCTATTATACATAACCCTCAGGTCGTAGAGAAATTAAAAGAAGAAGGTATTGTACCTGTTGGTAACCTTGATGAAATTACTAATGGATATGTTGTTATTAGTTCTCACGGAGTTTCTCCTCTTGTGCAGGATGATATTAAGAAACGAGGACTTAAGTCTATCGATGCGACTTGTCCGCTTGTCAAAAGGGTGCAGGAAAAAGCACTGGAACTTGTGATGGAAGGCTATGAGGTCTTTGTAATTGGTGAAAAGGAGCATCTTGAAGTACAGGGGATTGTAGGTTATACTGGTGGGAAGATAAAGGTAATAAATCCAGAGGAAAATATAGAATTTAAAGAGAAAGATAGAGTGGGACTTGTTGCACAAACTACTCAAACTATGAAATCACTCGAAGATGCTATATTGAAAATATTACCCAAAGTGAAAGAATTAAAGGTATTTAACACTATTTGTGAGGTGACAAATAAAAGGCAGAAGGAGATAAAGAAACTTGCCAAAATGGCAGATATTATAATTGTTATCGGAGGTAGGAAAAGTGCAAATACTAAAAGATTAGCTGCACTAGCAAAAGATGAAGGTTGTGAAACTTATCATGTTGAGGAAGTTAAGGATATTAATGAAGATTGGTTTCTGGGTAAAAACAAGGTTGGCATCACAGCAGGAGCTTCCACCCCTGATTGGATAATAAAAGAAGTAATTGATAGATTAAATCTAATTGCTAAAAAAAAGGAGGGAATACTACATGAACGATAACTTGAACTCTGTAATTGAACCCATAAGCGATTCTAAAGCGAAAGAATTGCTGGATAAGTATGTGGAGGTCACGAGTCCAAAAAGGGGATTGGTAAAAGGAAAGGTAGTTAAGATTACTGATAACGAGGTTTTAGTAAATGTAGGTTTGAAGTCAGAAGGTGTTATACCTGCGGGTGATTTTGATTCAATTAAGGATATTTCGATTGGTGACATGGTGGATGTCTATCTTGATGATATAGGAGGTGCTAAGGGTCTTGCGACAATCTCAAAAAGGAAAGCAGATTTCTTTAAAGTCTGGGAAGAGGTTCAAGAAGCCTATAATGAGGAGATCCCTGTTGAAGCAGAGGTAGTCAGGAAGGTTAAAGGTGGGCTTATGGTTAAAGTTTTTGGAACCGAAGCTTTCCTTCCTGGTTCCCAGATTGATATAAAGCCTGCAAGAGATGTAGATTTTGAAATCGGTAGTAAGTTTAATGTCCGTATTATCAAGGTAAACTTTAAGAGGCGTAATATTGTGGTCTCAAGAAGGGTTCTCATTGAGGAAAAACAGAAAGCCAAGGTTGAGGAATTCTTCAATGAAATTGTTGAAAGCAAAGTAGTGAAAGGCATTGTTAAGAATATTACTGAATTTGGTGCATTTATCGACCTTGGAGGTATAGATGGTCTGCTACATATCACAGATATATCCTGGGGCAGAATCAACCATCCGTCTGAGATGCTATCAATAGATGATGAAGTGGAGGTAAAGGTTATAAAAGTGGATAAAGAGGCTAGGAGAGTTTCTTTAGGACTGAAACAATTGAAACCAGACCCCTGGGAGAAGATGGAGGAGAAGTATAAGATAGGAGACCAGATTGAAGGTAAAGTAGTATCGCTAACTGACTATGGAGCTTTTTTGGAGATTGAACCCGGAATAGAGGGTCTAGTACATGTTTCTGAGATGTCATGGACAAAGCATATAAAACATCCATCAGAGGTAATGAAAGTAGGAGAGAATGTACAGGCTATAGTTTTGGAGGTAGATGAAAAATCCAGAAAGGTTTCGTTAGGACTTCGTCAAGCAGTACCTGATCCATGGGAAGATGTGGATAAGAAGTACCCTGTTGGTTCTGCAGTCAAAGGGAAAGTTGTTAATCTAACTTCATTTGGTGCATTTATACAACTAGAAGAGGGGGTTGAAGGGCTTCTTCATATATCTGATATTTCCTGGACCCGAAGGATTGGACATCCAAAGGATGTACTTGATAGGGGGAAGATGGTAGAATGTAAAGTATTATCAATAGATTCAGATGAAAGGCGGATTTCGTTGGGCTTGAAACAGCTCAGAGAGGATCCATTAAATATCTTTATCCAGGAATATCCTGTAAATAGTGATGTAATTGGTAAAATCTATGAGATGCTTCCAAAAGGTGTTATAGTCTCACTTGGTAAAGGTTTGAAGGGCTTTATCCCTTTCTCCCATCTTATTAAGAAGAAGATGCGGAAACCAGATGATCGATATTCATTAGGTGAGAAATTAAAATTAAAGATTATTGAAATTGATGAGAAGAGAAGGAATATTGTGCTTTCAGAGAAGGAGTATCTTCTGGAACAGCACAAAAAGCTTGAAGAAGCTAAGGATCAAGAAGAAGAGAATATTGAAGAAAAAACTCTGGAGAATGAAGATTAGGTAAAAAGTGAATAAAAAATATATTGTTGTGGTTGGTGGAGTTCTAAGTGGTATTGGAAAGGGAATAGCTACAGCATCTATAGCAAAGATAATGAAAAACTATGGATACAGTGTGACTGCTGTTAAGATTGATCCATATATAAACTACGATGCAGGTACTCTCCGTCCCACAGAACATGGTGAGGTATGGGTAACTAACGATGGTGGAGAGATAGATCAGGACCTGGGGAGTTATGAGCGTTTTCTTTCATGTGATATTCCAAAACGAAATAATATAACTACTGGACAGGTTTATAAAGAGGTTATTGATAAGGAAAGAGCAGGGGAGTATCTTGGAAAGACTGTTCAGTTCATCCCCCATATACCACAGGAGATAATAAGAAGAATAAAGATAGCATCAGAAGGATACGAGATAACAGTAGTAGAGATTGGTGGGACTATTGGAGACTATGAGAATATCCCATATCTCTTTGCCGTTAAAAGCCTATCACGTATAGAGGGAAAAGATAATTTAGCAGTTGTTTTAGTTACATATCTGCCTATCCCCTCTCATCTAAGTGAGATGAAAACCAAGCCTACCCAACAGGCTATAAAACAGCTATCAGAGCATACAATATTCCCGGACATTATTATTTGTAGGGCAAAAGAACCGCTCGATGATGTGAGAAAAAGTAAGATTGAAACTTACGCAAATATTGAAACAGATTTTGTTATATCAGCTCCGGATGTTGAAAGTATATATGAGGTACCCTTAAATTTCGAATATGAAAAACTGGGGATTAAATTGCTTAATAGGTTAGATCTTTCTCCAAAAAAGAAGGCAGACTGGGAAAAGTGGAAAAAGCTCACAATGGGGATTATTAATCCCAAGAAGAGTGTAAAAGTTGCTATGGTGTGTAAATATCTTGATATAGGAGGATTTTCCCTGAAAGATTCATATATCTCTGTGAGTCAGGCTTTGAATCATGCAGGAGCGCATGAACAAGTTAATTTTGATATTAAGTGGATTGATGCTAAAGAAATAGAAGAAAGTGGAACAGATTGTCTTAAAGATGTTGAAGGTATAATTGTTCCTGGAGGTTTTGGAAATTCAGGTATAGAAGGGAAGATAGAAGCAATAAATTACGCACGTAAAAACAGGATTCCATATCTTGGATTATGTTTGGGTATGCAACTTGCTTTAGTTGAATATGCAAGAAATGTTATGGGTTTGGAAGGTGCGAATTCTTCAGAATTTGATCGTGATACTCCTCATCCTGTTATTGATTTTCTTGCTGATCAGGAAAAAATTCTCGCTATGAAACACTATGGTGCAACGATGCGATTGGGTGCATATGCTGCAAATCTGAAAAGGGATTCAACAATCTTTAAGTGGTATAAAGAGACCGGAAGATGGGAGAAAGACAAAGAAAGTATAAAAAGAATTAAAGAAGAATTTAGACTAGGAATAATAGACCAGAAGGAACCTGTGATACTTGAACGCCATCGACACCGTTATGAAGTAAATCCAATTTATATCAAAGATTTTGAAAAAGAGGGTGTTATATTTGGTGGATATCATAAACCATTTGATGGAGAAGTACTTATGGAGTTTATGGAGTTACCCGATCATCCATACTTTGTTGCGACACAGGCACATCCTGAATTCAAATCTCGACTAGAAGACCCTGCTCCACTATTTGTAGGGTTTCTTAAAAGTATTCTTTTTAAGTGATTCTTTCATATTATCCTGCAAAGTCCATAATACACTCTATTGATCCCAGAGCTAAACTAATCTTTACATTCATATTTGTTTTTAGTGTTCTTTTTGAATCTTCTTTTCTATCCTACGGTATTCTTGGAATTGTTATTTTATTACCCTTTTTCTTTACAAAATTGCCTCCCTTTAAATTAATAAAAGGATTTACACCATTTTTGGTAATATTTACTCTAACAGTTTTATTCCATTTTCTTTTGACCCCGGGAGAAATAATATTTAAATTTGGTGCATTGACCGGGACATTGGAAGGCGTAAAAAATGGGACAATCTTTGCTATAAGACTTTTGTTGATTATAATGGGTACAATGATTCTCGGACTCACTACTTCTCCGATAGATCTTTCTGAGAGCCTTTCCGGAATTTTCAATCGTTTAAAATCTAATACAGCGAAAGAAATTCCAATGATTATGATCCTTGTATTACGATTTATACCTTTTTTAATAAAAGAGGGCAGGAGGATAGTAATGGCTCAAAAGGCAAGGGGTTCACAGTTAAGACTGGGTAGGGAGTTCTTTACTATATTATTTCCTGTGTTTAATTCAGCTTTTAAGAGGGCTGATCAATTAGCATTAGCTCTTCATGCAAGGGCTTATGAGCCAGGTAAAATTAGAACTCCTTTTCGTGAATATCGCTTTAGAGTATGGGATTATCTCCTGTTAGTTTATTCAATAATTCCTATTATAATAGTTGTTGTTTTTTGAAATGACCGAGGACGGGAACTAATGACTACAGAGACTGTGCCAAAATTAAATTTCATACCATTGTGTAGAAAGAAGGCTGTATCCCTCAAAAAGATGCACTTGATTTCCTAAAGCAAAGGAAATCACCACGCCCGCTCTCGGACCTGTCCCGTGGAATAGAGTGCTTCGAAGTAAAACTTATTATTCCACGGGATGAACTCTCTTTGATTAACCTGGAAGCAAATAAGTTGGGAAATCAAAGAACCATGCCCGCCTGCCCCGTGTAATAGGCAACTA
>SOIB01000198.1 GCA_004377355.1 Candidatus Stahliibacteriota bacterium
TTGTATTTAATTTACTTTTTTTACTCACTATAATAGAATGAAAATATTAATTAAGTCATAATAAATTGGACTTACAACTATTTACCACGTTTGTAAATTCTTCTATATTAGAAAGATTGGTAAATATCCAATCAGGTTCTGATTGGATTAGTTTATCTTCGCCTTCGAATCCTGTGGTAACTGCTATAGAATTAAACCCTAAGTCTTTTGATGCTATTATGTCTTTTGCAGTATCACCAATTACAAAAACATCTCCTTTTTTGAAATTGTTTTTATAATAATTCTTTGCATTTTTGAATCCAGATAAAATCACATCTTTCTTATTTAATAAATTATCCCCAAAACCTCCTATAGGGAAATATTTCTCCAGACCAAAATAAGCCATTTTTGTAATTGCCCCTACTCTCATATTTCCTGTTGCTATTGCAAGATGAAACTGAGTTTTATTTTCAAAATACTCGAGTATTTCCGGGAAACCTGGCATAAGTCTTGACCTATTATTCTGCTCTATCTCTTTTTCTAGTTCTTCAGAATAAATTACATAAAACTCCTCAATCCTTTTGAAAAAGATTCCTTTTAGATTCAACTTAATGGCTAAATCCAGAAGAACACCATAATCGGTAGAAGAAAAACTAAGTTTTTCGCCTGTACCATATATCCCGTACATCCTCTTCATGGTTGTGTTTATTGCCTTACGTCCGCATCCATATACATCTATTATTGTTCCGTCTAAGTCAAATATTAATAGTTTATTTATCACTCTTTTATCTGGGGGAATGTTTTACCTATTCTTTCCCAGCGGATTTTTCTAAAGAGGCTTCGTAATGATATGTCAACTCTCCATGACCAGTATACAAATATAGGGGTCCCTGAAATAAGGTTAATGGGCACTGGACCCCAGAAGCGCGAATCATCCGAATTGTCACGATTATCACCTAGAGCCATAACGAAATTTTCTGGAACAACAACTGGACCAAAGTTATCCCTTACATATGGATATCGACGCAACTTTCTATTATGCCACAGTCTCTGGAATGTTTCATTATCGATATCAAGAGGTCCGTATTCTTTTGCATCTCTGAATGGTATATAATCTGCTTCTTCTGCTTTACCATTGATATATAATTGCTTATGTTTAATATATACAGTATCACCTTCTACAGCGACACACCTCTTAACCAGGTTAGTATTCCTTATTATATTTCGCTCCTGGACTGGAAAGCGGAATACTATAATATCACCTCTTTTAGGTTTTGCGATTCTTAGTAGATAGCGATCCGTGAATGGAAGCTTTAAACCATATTTCAATCTATTGATAATGAGAAAGTCACCAATTAAAATAGTATTCTTCATTGACCCTGTTGGAACATGAAATGTTTGAACAATAAAACCACGTAGTAAAAGGACGAAACCCACTGCCAGGAGCCAGGATCGGATTTCTTTCCAGGCTTTCTTTCTGTCAATTATTTTAACCACCTCCCATGACATTTTTTGAATTTCTTTCCACTACCGCATGGGCACTTCTCATTTCTTCCGATATTTCGTATTCCTTTATCTGATGTTCTCATTTCTTCGATTACCTTACGGAATTTTACATCCAGTTTTTCATTTCCTATTCTGGGAATTTCTTCAGTTACTTTTTTTACTTTCTTTTCTTTCTCTACCTCAATTCCTTTAAATTCTTCCTTTACCTCAACCCCACTAACTTCTTCTGGTCGTTCTATTGCTTGAGGCTGAAATCTGAATAATAATCGAACCGCTGATTTTGATATATTAAATATTAAATCTTCAAACATTGCAAATGATTCACGTTTATATTCTACTAATGGATCTTTTTGAGCAAAACTTCTTAGGTTTATACCTTCTCTCAGTGCATCCAGTTCGTATAGATGATTACGCCATTCATCGTCTATTACCCTTAAGATTATTAAGCGTTCAAATTCTCTTAAGTTTTCCTCGCCTATCATTTTTTCCTTTTCGCTATATCGTAATTTTACCAAATTTTCCAAGGTCTCAGAAATCTTCTTTTTATCAATTTGTTCTTTATCCCCCATACTATACTCAAAATCTATAAGGAAAAATTCTATTAGATCGGCTCTAAGCCCTTCCCAATCCCATTCCTCAGAGTATTTTCCAAAAAGATAGGAATCAATTATTTCATAAAGAACATCCTCTATCCACTCCATTACCCTGTCTTTTAAATCTTTACCGTTGAGTATTTCATTTCTTATATTATAGATTACCTCCCTTTGCTTGTTCATGACATCATCAAATTCAAGTAATCTCTTTCTAATATCAAAATTCATTCGTTCTACACGATGTTGTGCATTTTCTATTGCTTTCGAGATCAGAGGATGCTTTACAGGCGCTCCCTCTTCAATGCCCATTCTATCCATTGCGTGAGCAATCCTTTCTGTTGCAAAGATACGCATTAGATCGTCTTCCAGTGATACGTAGAATCGAGAAGCACCCGGGTCACCCTGCCTTCCCGAACGTCCTCGTAATTGATTATCAATTCTCCTTGCCTCATGTCGTGCGGTTCCTATTACATGTAATCCACAGGGTACATCATCTTTGCATTGTTCAATATCAATATCCTTATATACTTCTTGTCCCTCTTCTAAAATTAAGCAACATTCTTTGCAGTTTACAATTTCTCTTGCTAATTTTATATCTGTTCCCCTTCCTGCCATATTGGTTGCGATGGTGACCATTCCCTTTTCCCCGGCATGACTTATAACCTTTGATTCTTTTTCATGATATTTTGCATTCAGAACCTGATGAGGAATCCCTTCCCTCTTTAACATTCGTGAAATGAGTTCCGAAACATCAACCGAGACTGTACCTACAAGCACAGGAAGCCCTCTACCATGTAATCCTTTAATTTTCTCTATTATTGAATTATATTTCTCTCTTTTTGTTCTATAGATAAGGTCATCGTAGTTAATCCTTCTAACAGGTTTATTGGTGGGTATTTGGAGTACATCCAATTCATATATTTTCATAAATTCTTCTGCTTCAGTGGCTGCAGTTCCTGTCATTCCTGCAAGTTTGTCATACATTTTAAAATAGTTTTGTAGTGTTATCTGAGCGAAAGTCTGTGTTTCTCTTTCTACTTCTACATCTTCCTTCGCTTCTAATGCTTGATGAAGTCCATCAGAATATCTTCTTCCTGGCATGAGACGCCCTGTAAATTCATCTACAATTAATATTCTCCCTTGCCTTACTATATACTCAACATCCTTTTCAAATAATGTATAAGCTTTGATAAGCTGGTTTGCAGCGTGTATTCTTTCTGATTTCTCTGCATATTCACGTTCAATAGCTTCTTTTTCAACAATCTTCTCTCTGGAGGAGAGGGAACTATTATTTTCTACTTCCTGCAGTGCAATAGAAAGGTCGGGTAATATGAAAAAATTCTCACGCTCCCTTCTGGTAATTAACTCCTGTCCTATTTCAGATATATTAGTTGAGTGTTCTCTTTCATCGATTGAGAAATAAAGTTGTTCATCTATCTCATGCAAGTTCTTGTCTTTCAAGTATCTGGATTCTGTGCTCTGTATTAATTGCTCAATTAGAGATTCATGCATGAGTTTTAATAGTTGTTTGTTTTTAGGAGCACCTCTCTTTGCTAACAAGAGTTTTTCTCCGGCATTTTCTTCCTTTCCCTCTTCCAGCAGTCTCTTAGCGTCAGCAATCGCTTTGTTTACAAGGAGTGTCTGTTTATGAACAACGCTTTCTACAACTGGATTTAATTCATTATATTGCCGAGTTACTGAATGCTGGACTGGTCCGGATATTATTAAAGGGGTTCTTGCTTCGTCAATGAGAACCGAATCCACCTCATCAATAATGGCATAATTATGACCTCTCTGAACTCGATTGAGAGGTGTAATTGCCATATTATCTCTAAGATAATCAAATCCAAATTCATTATTGGTTCCATAAGTGATATCACAATCATACTCTTTTTTCCTATCAGATGTATTCATTCCAGACTGGATGACACCAACAGTTAATCCAAGGCTTTCATAAATCGGGCCCATCCATTCCCTGTCTCTTTTTGCCAGATAGTCATTTACAGTTACTAAATGGACCCCCTTTTCGGTAAGTGCATTTAAGTATAGAGGCATTGTAGCAGCTAATGTCTTACCCTCTCCTGTTTTCATTTCGGTTATATTACCCTGATGGAGTACAACTGCGCCAAGCAGTTGGACATCATAGGGGACCATTTCCCATTCCCATTCTAAATCTGTTACCAACCATGATTTTCCAAGCAATAATTCACAGGTTCGCTTAACAATTGCAAACGCTTCTATCATTAGTTCATCAATTGTTTCACCCTCTTTTAATCTCTGTTTAAATTCCTCTGTCTTTTTGGGTAAATCTTCAAAGCCTAAGTTTTTAAACGCTTCCCATTTATTATTAATTTCATCCACTGCTGGATAAAGTTTATCTAACATTCGTTCATTATGGGATGGGAATATCTTACTTAAAACCTTAATCACTTATTATATCACCCCTCTTTCCACCATTTGATATCATTGATACACTAATACCTAAAAAATCTTCAATATAATGAATATATTCCTTTGCTTCTTTTGGTAATTCACTTTGTTTTCTTATCCCTTTTGTATTATTCCAGCCAGATAAGCTATTATAAACAGGTTTAATATTTTCCAATTTCCAGACCTCGGCTGGGAATCTATCTGTTAGTTCCCCATCAATTTGGTATTCTTTGGCTACTTTGATATCCAGTATACCATCCAGTACATCAATCTTACTTAGTGCCAGTTCTGTTGCGCCGGTAATTTTAATTGCGTATTTGAGGGCAACTAAGTCAAGCCAGCCACACCTTCTTGGTCTTCCAGTTGTAGCGCCATACTCACTACCCCTTTCTCTAATTATATCTTGCATACTTTGATTCATTTCTGTGGGGAATGGCCCATTACCAACTCTCGTAGTGTATGCTTTTGTGACGCCAATAATTCTCGAGATAGAAAAAGGAGAAATTCCAGTTCCGCTGAGAACACCACCTGGAGATGGACTGGATGAGGTTACAAAAGGATAAGTTCCAAAATCTATATCTAGCATTACCCCCTGTGCACCTTCAAAGAGTATCCTCTTTTTATTCCTATTAAGTTGATGAAGTAGCTCTACTGTGTCTATAATAAAATGACCATAATTCTCTCGGAAATTTACCAGTGTTTCAATAAAATCCATCGATATTCCACGTTTCTTAAGATATTCCACATTAAAGATATCACCCATTCTGATTCCTTTTCGCATGCTCTTATCGGCATAGGCAGGACCAATTGCTTTTCCGGTGGTTCCAATCTCTTTTGCCATTTCTTTTTCTATTATAAAATGTTCTGGTTGAATGATATGAGCTCTTTTGCTTATAAAGAATCTATTTTCAAATTCTATATTAATTTCTATTAATTCTTTTAATTCCTTCTCGAGTTGTTTTATATCAATTACTACACCATTACCTATTATACATATTTTATCGCGATGAAATATCCCTGAGGGTATAAGATGTAGAGAGATTTTGCTTTCATTGAATATTACTGTATGTCCAGCATTGGCTCCACCCTGGTACCGACAAATACAATCAAAGGAATTTGCCATGTAATCAATAAGTTTACCCTTGCCTTCATCACCCCATTGTAAACCAATAAGTGCTGTATGCATATAACCTTCTATTTAAAAATTCTCTCTATAAAATATCTGTATTTGTCTTCCTAAATCTCCGCTGAATATATTTTTGATGTCAAATTCAACACCAAGAGCTCCAGATTGTATCCTGTAACCTATATTAAAACGATTCTTACTGTTGTCATTATCATCATTTGCACCAAGGATATATTCTGCGTGTATTGAATGAGGTCCATTTATGTTCAATACAGTGTTTGCAAATATATCAACTCCTTTTTCTCCATTTTCTGTAAAGTTATAGTTCCCACCACCACACAAAAGTACTCGGAAAGAGCCAACATATAATCTAAATCCAGCTGTTATAAATAAATCTTTTCCACTAAAATTCTCTATCGGTTCATTGTTGAATCCAACTACACTTTCTACCCATTCACTTCCGAATAAACGCATCCTTAAATCAAGTGATGGTTGATCCTCCCAATCTACATCTCCATAACTCACAAGGTTATCTCCACCATAGCTAACACCCAAAATTATACTATTCCAGATACCCACGCCTAATTTTGCCCGTACTTTGGGAACAGGTTCATCTCTAAAATGAATATATACTTCTCCGTGGTTCAGAAGGACCGGAAGGGGGTTATCGATTCCCCAGATTGGCTGATTATAACTGGCTATAAATGAAAGTAATATGATTATCATAATACCTCCGTTTCATCTTAGTTTTGGATAAGTCATATAGTAAATCTGATATTCCCTTCACCAACTATTTGTGTTATTTTTTCTATCATTTCTTCATTCAGTTCTACTTTGATATCCCTGGACGAGAGTCTTATTTCCTCGCCCTTTTTCCTACATAGGAGTTTCACAGGCAATTTACCTGTATAATCCAGGAGTACTTTTTTTATGCCATGGAGGTCTTCTTCTTCAAGTTGTGAAAGATGGAGGATTAAAAAGGTAGCTTTTATATGACTCTCTAAATCTTTTAATTCTGAAAGTGGAATAATTTTTTCAGCAAATATTTCGGGTAGTGAAGTTCGTTTATTGTCGCTTATCCGACCCTTGACTGCTATAGTTTGAAGAGAATCTATAGTATTCCCAATATCTTTGAAGAGATCAGGGAAGATTAAAATTATATATGCACCATCCAGATCCTCAACTGTTAACTTTGCCCAACGTTGGTTCTTCCTTGATGTCTTTTTCTCTACCTTTGTAATAGTTCCTCCACAAATTACCAGTTTATTATTAGGGAGATCTCTAATTCTGGATGATGGGGTAAAGAATGCTCCTGAAAAATTCTTGTACTGCGTGAGAGGATGATTAGAGAAAAAGAAACCCATTGCTTCCTGTTCATATCGTAATTTCTCCTCAATATCAAACGGCTCTGCAGGTATTAATTCCTGGTCTTCTTCAATAAAAAGCGATTGCATTTTTCCCTTGCCTTTTCTTTTAGCGTGATCTATAGCTTTTTGTATAGATGAGAGGAGTGAGTGTCTGTTTTCGCAGATACTATCAAAACATCCAGCTTTAATCAGATTATCTATGACTTTCTTATTAACTGTTCTTCCACCTGCACGTTCAATAAAGTCAAAGAAATCTTTATATTTTCTTTTTTTTCTTTCTTTTATTATATGAATAACAGCATTCTTTCCTACGTTCTTAATACCCCCCAGCCCATATCTAATTGAGTTATCTTCTGGTATGAATTCATATTGAGAGGTGTTAATTTCAGGAGGTTTTATCTCGATCCCATTTTTTCTTGCATCTTTAATAAACTTCCTGATATCTTCTATATCCTGACCAATATTATTAGAAAGTGATGCTGAATAGAATTCAACTGGGAAATGGGCTTTCAAATATGCAGTTTGACAGGCAATTTCTGCATAACTTACTGAATGTGCTTTATTGAAACCATAACTAGCAAATGAGCTCATTCTACTGAATAAATCACCTGACTGTTCCTCAGTTAGACCGTTTTTAATGGCTCCTTTTATGAATTTCTCCTCCATAGACTCCATTACATCTATCTTCTTCTTCCCCATAGCCATTCTAAGTATGTCTGCTTCACCGAGAGAAAATCCACCGATTATATTAGCTATTTTCATAACCTGTTCTTGATAAAGCATAATTCCATAAGTCTCTTCAAGAACAGATTTCAATTTTGGATGTATATACTCAGGGTCCATCTTTCCCTTCTTCCGCAGGGCGAATTCATCCTGATTTATATTCTGCAGAGGTCCTGGTCTGTATAGAGCTACTGCTGCAACAAGGTCAGAGAAATTAGAAGGTTGAATTTTTCTAAGCATTTGTTTCATTCCAGAGGACTCAAGCTGAAATACACCTGTAGTTTCACCTCTTCTAATTAGGTTGAAGGTTTTTTCATCATTTTTAGGAACACTGTATATATCTATTTTATGTGGAATATTTTTAAGGGTATCCATTATAACAGAAAGTGTCTTGAGTCCAAGGATATCAACTTTAAGTAAACCAAGACGTTCTAAAATCTCCATTGGGAACTGGGTGGAGATAACCTCTTCACCATTAGATTTACTTGTAAATAGAGGTACATAATCAGTGATATCGCCAGGAGCAATGACAACCCCTGCAGCATGTGTTGAAGTCTGTCTTATCAAACCTTCCAAACCCTTTGCGTATTTTATTAGCTCCTGAAGGTCTGGCCTATCTTTTATCTTATCCTGAAGTTCTACTGAGGTATTAATTGCATCCTCTATTGATATGTCTCTATCTATTTCTTTCGCTATTTCATCACATTCGCTATAAGGAATCTCCAAGACTCTACCTACATCTCTTATAACCGACCTGGCCTTCAAGATACTGAAAGTTACAATCTGAGCTACATTCCTTACCCCATACTTTTCCCTTATGTGCTGTATTACTTCATCGCGTCGAGTATCAGAAAAATCTATATCTACATCAGCCATTGAGATACGTTCGGGATTTAAGAAACGTTCAAAAATTAAACCATATTTTAGTGGATTTACGTTAGTAATGCCTAGACTGTATAGAACAAGACTGCTTGTAGCCGAGCCTCTACCTGGTCCTACTGGAATTTTATGCTCATCGGCATAGTCAACTATATCCTTTATTATCAGAAAATACCCCGAAAGTCCCATTTCGTTGATAACCGAAAGCTCATAATCTAAACGTTCTCTTTCTCCGGGTGTTACACGGTCAATTCGTTCTTCCAATCCCTTTAGTGCAAGATGTTTAAGAAAAACTTCCGGACTTTCAAAACCTTTTGGGATTTCTATAGATGGTAACAATTTTCTATCTGTGTCAAAAGGTACAGGGATGCATTTTTCTTTTAGTTCCTGTGTGTTCTGGATTGCTTCGGGGAGATCTTTGAATAATTCTTCCATCTCTTCTGTGGATCGTAAGTAAAATTGGTCAGATGGTAGAGCGAGTTTATTCTCTTCACTAATGGTTTTTTTTGTCTGGAGGTCTAGGAGTATATTATGCTTCTTTGCATCTTCTCTCTTTAAATAATGAATATCATTTGTTGCAATTAATGGAACGTCAAATTCTCTTGCAAGCGAAATTAGTATTTCGTTTATCTCATCTTCCTGATTAATTCCAACCCTCATTATCTCCATATAGAAGTCGTCTTTGAATTCTTTTTTGAAATATTCTGTATATTTTTTTGCTTCTTCTATCTTGTTATCTTTTATATGTGCTGGAATTATTCCACTTCTACATCCACTACCTACAATAATTCCATCCTTATATTTAAGCAGGAGTTCATTATCCAATCTTGGTTTCTTGTAGAATCCTTCTATATATGCAAGAGAAGATAATTTCATAAGATTCTTGTAACCCTTTTCGTTCTTAACCCATAGAGTTATATGAAAATATTCGCTTTTCTTTTTTCTCCCCTCAGTAGAGTAGTAACCTTCCATTCCAATAATTGGTTTGATGTTTTTGCTAACCGCAGTTTGATGAAATTCGAAAGCACCAAACATATTCCCATGATCAGTTAATGCTACAGCATCCATATTTAGTTCTTTGACTTGTGAGATTAACTCATCAATATTTATTGCTCCATCCAAAATGGAATAATGACTGTGAACATGGAGATGGGTGAAACTCATAGTTTCTTGACCTTGACTTTACTTATACGTTGTTTGGATGCTTTTAGTATAGTAATTAGTGTACCAGAGATTTTAATCTCTTCACCTTTTTCTGGCACTCTCTCAAAATGGTCAATGAGAAGTCCTCCAATTGTCCGGATATCTGGAGCATTGTATTTAACGTCTAAGATTTCTTCCAGATTGTCAAGTTCGAAAATTCCAGGAATAACAAGGGAACCGTCATCTAATTTTCTGTAAGTTGTTTTATCTTTATCCAGTTCATCCTGAAGCTCACCTACAATTTCTTCTATAAGATCTTCTGTGGTGAGAAGGCCCGCAACACCACCATACTCATCCATAACAATTGCAATTGATATATGTTTGTCCTGAAATTCTCTTAAAGTTGAAAGGACATTCTTTGTATAAGGAATAAAATAGGGGAGTCTCATAATGTCTCCTGCATAAATATCTCCCTTATTTCCCCAGAGGCTGATAACCTCAGTTATATATATCATACCAACTATATTATCAATGGATTCTTCGTAAACAGGTATCTTTGTATGTCTCTTTTCTCTGAAATGTTTAATCACCTCATTAATTTTTGCATCGATGGGTATACAATCCAAATCTGTACGAGGAACCATGACATCCTCTGCTACAGTTCTGTCAAGTTCAAATATAGCGGTAAGAAGTTCTTCCTCATCCCGGGTTATTACCCCTTCATCTTCAACTTCTGCTATTATTTCTTTTAATTTCTTTTCTGTATCAATCTGAGATTTTCTGAACCACCTAAGCATTGAACTTTCTTTCTTTTGGAATTATTATACCTCCGGAAGCTATGATTTTGAATCCTTCCTGGATAGACATTTTTGTTTCAATAACATCATCCACAGGATACAGTAGATAATAGCCCGAAGTGGGGTTGGGGCTTGTTGGAAGAAAAACATTATAGAATTCCTTACCGCCAATTTTCCATTTATCTTCATTAGTAAGGAACGCAAGTGTATATGTGTTTTTCCATGGGTATCTTATAATTACCACTTTACTGAAAGCAGAACGGTCCAGGAAGATTGTATTAACTAACTGCCTGGCTGCGTTGTATAATCCTTTCACAAATGGTAATCGTGCCATCAGATTATCCATTTGAGATATAAACCACCTTCCAAGGAAACCTGAGGTAATAAGACCTATTAAATATATTCCTATTATTACAGCAATAAAGCCAAGAAAAGAACTTAAAGATTTTGAAATATTTGTAAATAAAGGTATTCTGGTGAGATATACACCTAAAAAGCCACCAACTTTTTCAATTAATAACCATACAATACCAATAGTAAGTGCAAGTGGTAATATCGCTACCAATCCTGTTATAAAGTGTCTTCTCATACTATGTCTAAGACTCATGTGTATTTCAGGATAATATTATTGTGTTTATCTTATAAGTCAAGAGAGTGTAGTCTTTGGTTTTTACCTATTATTTTGTAAATGTGCTTATTGCCAAGATAGCAACGCTTATCTGGTATAAAATACTGGCTGCAACTCCTGCAATTTCCCAGAAGTCTCTGCCAATCTTTACTTTTTCTGGAACTACAATTGTATCTCCTGGTTTTATTTCTCGAGGATCTTTTACCACTTTACCTGAAGCCCTTCTAACATAAATCTCTTTTTTATCTGCTGTTTTCTTTGGCCCCCCAGCCATATCTAAATAGTCTTTTAATGTTAATCCCTCTCCGTAAGTAATTGCAGTTGGATTATATACTTGTCCAATAACCTGAACTGTTTTTGGTAATTTAGGAACAATAAGTGTATCCCCATCTTCAAGAGGTATGTTTAATTGGTTTGGGTCGGTGAGGTTTATTACTACCCTTCCAGGATTTAGCATCTTGTTTAGCTTTTCTAACCGCTCTTGATTACCAAATAGATATCTTAATTGAGTTGACATATCTTCAGCTGATTTAACTTCTTCAAATTCATATCTTCTTTCTGATAATAACCTTAACCTTGCTTCCCTGATTAGATTTTGGATAGCCCTATTTTGAATATCCGCTACTGATTTCCTGATAAACCTCACACCCTCAAGATAAGCATCCTCGGTAAATCCTCCTGCCCTTTCAACCAAATCTTTTAATGGTATACCTGATTTAATTGGATAGCTTCCCGGGTATATAAACTCTCCTAAAAGGTATACATATCCAACCTCTCGGTAAGTTTGTTTCTTTTTTATTAAAATATGATCCATAGGATGAAGCTGTATTTTAAGGTCAGAACTATCTGTAATATTAATTGTTCTTATGGTAATACCTTTAATAGGGTCTATCCTGAAAAATTCTGCTTCTTCTAAGGCACTTTGTAAGGGAATACCTTTGAAAAGTAAATCATCTACTGACATTTCTGGACTTAAAGGATAGGTCCCAGGATGCCTTACGGTACCATTTATTGTTACAGTGAATTTTTCTAAAATATCATCTATTGAATAGATTTTCAGTTTATCCCATTCCTTTAATCTGATATTCTCTTCAACATCTTCATTCATTAATTCAGTTAGATTAAGTTCAATAATTTCAGGGTTGAGAACTCCACGGTAACGTAAGAGTTCTGCCCTATCAAAATATGTCCCCTCTTTTAATCCTCCAGCCTCTTTGATTAAATTGAAAACAGTCATACCTTTTTCAAGACCATAAGTACCCGGTCTTTCAACATTTCCTTCAATTTCTACATAATCGTGACGGAGAGGTGAAATTTCAAACACTTCTATAAGGTCTCCATTTCTAATTGTAATATCTTTTATCTTTGATTTAAATTCTTCTTCACTTTGAAATCTAAAATCTGTTATTATTTTCCTTTCCCCAGATGAGATTCTCTCTAATTGAACTCTGAAAGTTCCTCCAATTGGAAGCATCCCTCCACCCATTTTTATAATATCATGTAGATCATTTAGACCCTTTGTTTCGTAAATCCCAGGCCTAATTATCGCCCCGGTTAATCCAGCTACTTCACCAACAGGGGGTATGTAAATTATGTCTCCAGTCTCCAACTGAATTCTGGGTAATATTTTCTCTTTAATCAGGAGATTATATAAATCGAAAGACGTCGTTTTTCCTTTGCTTGAAATATGTTTTATCATTCTTAGGCTCCCTGACTTTTTAGCTCCGCCTGCATTGTAAAGAGCGGACAGGGGATCTGAAAGAGCAATCATTTGATACAATCCTGGGTTTTTTACTTCACCGAGTATAAAGACATTAATACTTCGGAGTTCCCCCAGTGTAACATTTACTTGGATATTAGTGAATTCTTTCCTTAGTGCATTATCTATGAGTTCCTTAGTTTCTTTATAGGTCTTTCCCCACAAAGCTATTTGTCCTACTTTAGGTAAAACAATCTTTCCATCCCTATCTATCCTTTTATACCAAGATTCATTCATTTGACCTGAAACTTCAATTACCAGCTCATCTCCTGGTCCAAGGAGATAATCTTCTGCAAGAGGAATGAATGAAGATATTTCATGAATAGTTGCCTGAAACATGTTATAACCAAATTGTTTTAATGTTATAGTAGTTAAATCGAGTTCTTTTTCTATTTTAGATAGTCTACTTTTAAGTTTAAAGTAAGAAGTATCTGAAGGATGCAAGGAGTCTACTGGTGCAATTTGTTTTCTTATTTCGATTTTTAGCGATTCAGTTTTTACTACTTCTAATAGAGAGTCCCTTATTGATTTTAATTTAATTCTATCTGGTGTGATAAAGTAACGTTCCTTGAACATCTTCTCGATCGTCGATAGAGGCTCAACTTCCATGGGCACTGGTATAATTCTCTCTTTAATTTCTTCTGGTCTTTTCTCCTCAATTTCCATCTTAGCACGTTCCTTCTGGATTCTTTCTAATAAATTTCTATCTATAGCCTGAGCACCTATCGATGTGGTAAGACCAAAACAGAAGATAATCAAGAATGAAAGAATGTAATTTCTTTTTATCAACGTATCCTCCACATATTTTCCAAATAGAATGACATTATTAAAAATATTAACACAGTTATAGCAACGAATTTATTCTAATGCCTTATAGATTGTAGCAATTGAATGGAATTCAGTTTATATTTCGAAGCTCTCTCCTTCAATGGCTCCACGAACAGTTAAACTATCTCCGGCCATTTTATTTGCTTCCTTAATTATTTTATCGACCTCTAAATCATTTCTATCAGGGTCATAATGCGTTAGGTAGAGTTTCTTAACCCCTGCCTTCTTTGCAAAAGATACCACCTCTTGCCAGGAGGAGTGTCCCCATCCTTTGAATTTTTTCATCTCTTCTTTTTTATATTGGGCATCATGTACAAGGACATCTGCATCCTTAACAAATTCCAGATGTTTCTTATAAGGTACTTTCGCGGTATGAAGATGGTCCAATTCATTATCGGTCATAAAGATAAAGACTTTTCCACTCTCTTCAAACTTGAATGCATGGGTTTCAAGAGGGTGATTAGTCATAATTGAATTAATTTTAACATTATCTATTGATATTCCGGAATTATCAATTTTTTTAAAGTTAACGTTAGCACCAATGTGTTCAAACTTGACCGGCCAGTAGATGAAATCCATCTGTCCTTTTAATATATCAAGCAATCTTTCAAAGGTGGGTGACACGCCATATATGTTTAATGAAAAATTATCATTGTAAATAGGAGTAAAGAAAGGAAATCCCTGTATATGGTCCCAGTGTGAATGGGTTAGTAAGAGAGAGATTTCCTTTATTCCTTCAGAGATAATTTTATCAACCATAAGTCTTATGCCCGAACCGGCATCTATTATGATCTCTTTGCCATTCTTAGGTATTACCTCAACACAGGTTGTATTACCCCCATATTTAACAGTATTTTTACCAGGGGATGGAATTGATCCCCGTGTACCCCAAAATTTTACTTTCATAATCTTGTTTATAATACAGTTATATCCCAATTTGTCAACCCATTTTAGCACTTGACATTTACACTTATTAAATTTATATTTGTAACGTGAGAGTAGGAAGAATATTATTAGTAGAACGTTCTATTACTGAAGAACAATTAAAACAAGCCCTGAGAAGGCAGAGGGATGTAGGTGGGAGGATAGGTTCCCGACTTCTGGAACTTGGATTTGTGGATGAAAGGACACTTGTTAAAGCGTTACAGAAGAATTTGGGTGTAAAAGGAGTGATTATTTCAGATTATCCTTTAGAACCTGATGTATTGAATTTAATTTCTCCTGATACTGCAAGGTCATATGGAGTTATTCCTTTGAAGCGCGAAGGCAAAATGTTATACCTCGCAATGGTTAACCCCAAAGATGTTCAGGCACAAGAAGATATTCGATTCAGAACAGGATATGATATAGTTCCACTTGTAGCTGTTGAATCTTCAATTAACAAAGTTCTCGCAGACCACTATGAGACCAAAGCACTTGAAGATCAAGTAGTTGAGGAAATAGGTCTTGAAGAAGAAACAATAGAGTTATTAAAAGAAGAGGAGGAGGAGGTATCTGTTTCAGATCTTGCAGCACAGGTAGATTCTGGTCCAGTAGTTCAATATGTCAATTATCTTTTAAAGAAATCAGTTGAAGAAGGTGCAAGTGATTTACATGTTGAACCATATGAGAAAGACATTCGTGTTCGTATGAGGCTTGATGGAATTCTCCATGAGACGACACCACCACCTTATCGTCTTCATAAGGCAGTAGTATCAAGATTAAAAGTTATGTCTAATCTAAAAATTCAGGAAAAAAGGCAACCTCAGGATGGGCGTTTTGAAGCACGTATAAATGGTAGAAGGATAGACTTCAGAATTTCTACAGTTCCCACAATATTTGGAGAAAAGGTAGCACTCAGAATCTTAGATTCTGAGAGTATATCATTTGACTTAACTACTCTGGGTTTTGAAGAAAGAGCATTAACTGATACAATGAATTCTATAAATAGACCTCATGGGATTATACTTGTTACAGGGCCAACTGGTAGTGGTAAAACAACAACGCTTTATTCCATATTAAGGGAGGTAAATACTATTCGTGTGAATATATCAACTGCTGAAGATCCTGTGGAGTATACACTTTTTGGTGTCAACCAGGTGCAGGTTAGAGAAGAGATTGGGCTTAATTTTGTTTCTTGCCTGAAATCTTTCTTAAGGCAAGACCCGGATATTATAATGGTGGGAGAAATAAGGGATAAGGCTACAACAGATATTGCAATACGTGCTTCATTGACAGGGCATCTTGTTCTTTCCACTGTACATACAAATACTGCTGCAGCTACTATTACACGACTTATTAATATGGGGCTTCCTCCATTCCTGTTAGCTTCGACCCTTGAACTCATAATCTCCCAGAGATTAGTAAGGAAGATTTGTCCCCATTGTAAGGCTCCTCATGAAATATCAAATGAGGAAATCCTAAAATTGGGCTTTTCACCTGATATCTTTAAAGGTAAGGAAATTTTCCATGGGATAGGCTGTGACCATTGTAAAGCTAAAGGTTTTAAAGGAAGATTAGGTCTTTTTGAGGCACTTCCGCTATCTACAAATACAAGAAAATTAATAATAGACGGGGCAACTTCAGATGAAATTGAGAAGCAGGCAAAGGAAGAAGGAATGAGGACTCTAAGGGATGAAGGAATTGAAAAGGTACTCAAGGGTTTGGCAGATATTAACGAAATAAGTAGGGAGACACTGGAGAGGTAGCATGAAAAGGATCGGTCAGATTCTCATTGAAGCCGGAAAGATTACACCAGAACAGTTAGAGAATGCTCTGAATCAACAAAAAAAGACAGCAAAGAAATTGGGAGCTATCCTTATCGAAGAAGGATATATTTCAGAGAGTGAACTTGCAAGAACATTGAGCCAAAAGTTTCGAGTACCATCTGTTGACATAAGACCTGAAGATGTTGATCCAAAACTGATACATCAAATTCCTCCTGATATGGCACAGAGACACCAGGTGTTCCCCGTAAATAGAAAGGGGAGAAAATTAATTCTTGGGATGGTAAACCCTGGTGATATATCTGCAATAGATGCGGTTGAGTTTAAGACAGGTTTTAAAGTTGAACCTGTAGTAATTACTTTTCATAAGATGAAACAATTATTAGAAGAATATTATCCGGTGACCAAAAAGGTAGTCGATATTGCATATGTAGAGGAGGAAATGGAAGATAGTTTTGATTTTGATCGTATAGAGTTTGGAGATATTCTTTTAGAAGAAGAGGAAGAAGGAGGGGAGGAAGATTGGAGAAGGGAAGCTTTAGAGAAACCTGTCATAAAGCTGGTTAATTATCTCATTACAAGTGCGGTTAGAAAGGGAGCTTCAGATATACATTTTGAGCCTTATGAAAAGGTACTTCGAGTTCGTTTTCGAATTGATGGAGTATTGCAGCAGGTTGCAGAACCACCATATCGATTGAAAAGTGCTATAGCTACAAGAGTTAAGATAATGACTGGAACAATGGATGCTTCCGAAAGAAGACTAACCCAGGATGGAAGGATTAAAATTAAAGTAGAAGGAAAGCCAATAGATATTCGTGTCAGTATTATTCCAACTGTTTTTGGAGAGAAGGTAGTGATGAGAATTTTAGACCCTAGATCCCTTATGCTAAACATGACGGACTTAGGGTTTGAACATGATACACTCGAGAGATTCCTCACCGCAATAGATAAGCCATACGGACTTATCCTTGTTACTGGACCAACTGGAAGTGGTAAGTCAACCACTCTATATTCTGCACTATCAAGATTGAATTCGCCTGAAATTAATTTGATGACCGTCGAGAATCCGGTTGAATATAATATTAAGGGTATAAACCAGGTGCAGGTTAACCCTGCTATAGGGTTTAGTTTTCCAGAAGCACTCAGGGCATTCCTCAGACAGTCTCCCAATGTAATATTGGTTGGAGAGATCAGGGAAATTGACACCGCATCGATTGCGATAAGGGCTGCACTAACCGGTCATTTAGTTCTATCCACACTCCACACGAATGACGCTCCAAGTTCAGTTAACAGGTTGACTGATATTGGAATAAAGTCTTTCCTTATTGCGAGCTCACTAAACCTTATTCAGGCACAAAGACTTCTACGTAAAGTATGCCCAAAATGTAAAAAGAGAATTGATCCAAGTGAAGCTGATAAAATCAAAGTTCTTCAAAGCATTGGTCTCACAGATGAAGATATTAGAGATAATGATATTTACACTGCAGGAGAAGGTTGCCAGATGTGTAATTCTTCGGGTTATAAGGGTAGGATAGCCGTAACAGAAGTGATGCCAATTTCAATGAAGTTAAGGGAAATGATTTTACATGAAGCTACAACCGACGAACTAAGAGACCAGGCTTCGAAAGAAGGTATGAAGACTCTTCGTGAGGATGCATTATTAAAGTTAAAGAAAGGAATAACTACTCCAGAAGAAATTCTAAGGGTCACTGTTCAAACATAAGAAATAAATATAGAGAGGTTTTATGGCACTTGATATGAGAGATTTATTGGAGGAAATGGTTAAGAGAGGTGCTACGGATCTTCATCTTACAGTAGCAGCTCCACCTATGTACAGGAAAGATGGATCATTAGAACCTTCTAATTACGATCCGATTTCTCCTGATCAGGTAAGGAAACTAGTTTATTCAATTTTGAGTGATCAGCAGAAAAAGAAATTTGAGATGGAGAAGGAACTCGATTTAAGTTTTGGTGTTCCAGGACTGTCTCGTTTCAGAGCAAATGTCTATTACCAGAGGGGTCAGGTAGCTACTGCTATTAGGACTATTCCTTTTAAAATCCGCTCTTTTAAAGATTTGGGGATTCCTGAAGTTGTTTCTGAAATGTCTTCAAGAATGAAAGGATTGATATTGATTACTGGTACAACTGGTTGTGGTAAATCCACAACACTTGCTGCAATTATAGATAAGATAAATAATGAGAGAAAATGTCATATTGTAACAATAGAAGACCCTATTGAGTATCTTTTTAAGCATAAGAGAGCAATTATAAATCAGAGACAGGTTGGTTCAGATACTGACAAATTTATGGTTGCTCTAAAATATATATTACGACAGGATCCAGATGTGGTTATGGTAGGTGAGATGAGAGATTTAGAGACAATGGAGTCAGCTTTGAATATTGCTGAGACAGGGCACCTGACTCTTGCAACCCTTCATACAAATTCTGCGGCGGAGTCAATTTCAAGGATTATTGATGTATTTGCTCCAGCCAGGCAGTCTCAGGTTCGTGCTCAATTATCCTTTGTAATCTTAGGAATTATTACTCAGAGTTTAATTCCAAGGATTCAAGGTGGTAGAGAACTGGCATTGGAGATACTGGTTGCAACTCCAGCTGTAAAGGCTTTAGTAAGGGATGGAAAGGTTCACCAGATATACTCCCATATTCAAGCTGGTAGAAAGTTTGGAATGAGAACAATGAATCAATCACTTTATAAGTTATATATGGAAAGGAAGATAGCACTTGAAGACGCTATATCTTATTCCAGGGAACCAAAAGAGTTGGAGCAAATGATAGAGAAGAAAACAATGGTTTTACAATAAGGGGGTGAAGGATGCCGGTATATATATGGAAAGGTAGAACACCAGGTGGGTCGATGGAGCGTGGCGAAATTGCAGCAAACAATCCTGAAGAGGTTCATCGTATATTAAGAGAAAGAAAGGTAGTACCTACTTCGGTCCGTCCTAAACCAAAGGAATTTACACTACCGTTTTTGAAAGGTAGGGTATCAAGCAAAGATATTTCTGTTTTCACCAGACAGTTTTCAGTAATGATAAACGCAGGCTTGCCTTTGATAAAATGTCTTGAGATACAGGTTGAACAGGTTAGAGCAGAAAAGTTCAAGGATACATTAAAAGGCGTAATTACAGCTGTTGAGGGTGGGTCTACATTAGCTGATGGACTCCGTAAGTTTAAGGATACCTTTGGTGAACTCTATATCAATATGGTTGAGGCAGGTGAGAAGGGTGGTGCACTTGCTACAATCCTTTCAAGGTTGGCTGAATATCTTGAAAAGGCCGATGAGATTAAGAGAAAGATTAAAGGTGCGATGATATATCCTGCAATGATATCAATAGTAGCACTCGGTGCTGTGGCTATTATGTTACTCTTTGTTATTCCCACCTTTGCGCAAATGTATACTGGGTTGGGAGCTCAGTTACCTCTACTTACTAGAATAGTGATAGCAATAAGTGACTTCTTGCGGAAAAGTATAATATATATCATTGCTGTAATTATAGGATTAGCAATTGCTCTCAGGTATTATTATAGAACAGAGGCAGGGCATCTTCGTATAGATGCTATAATGTTAAAAGTTCCAATATTTGGAACACTTATTATAAAACAGGCAATAGCGAGGTTCTCTCGCACACTTTCCACTCTACTCTCAAGTGGTGTCAACATATTAGATTCTCTGGAAATAACTGCTGGAACTACTGGAAATAAATTAGTAGAAGGGGCAGTATTACGTTCAAGAACGTCAATCGCTCAGGGTGAATCAATAGCAGATCCACTAGCTAAGGAAAAGGGTATATTTCCTCCAATGGTAATTCAGATGATAACAATTGGAGAGCAAACAGGAGGTCTGGATGAGATGTTGGAGAAGGTTGCTGACTTCTATGATGATGAAGTGGATCAGGCTGTTCAAAACTTGATGAACGCCCTTGAGCCGATAGTTATTATTTTTCTTGCCGTTATTATTGGAGGCATGGTTATGGCCATGTATCTTCCAATCTTCAAGATGGCTACGACATTTATGTGATAGGATAGATAGTGAATCTTTTCAGAAGGTATTTCCTTTTTAGGAGTATCCTCTTTATTTCTACATTTGGTATCACAATCTTCTTTCTAAGAGAGGGAAGGGGTTTATTACAACTATTAATATTTTTACTAATCTTCATTATAGATGAGATCCTTGTATACACTCTTCAAAAAGAAGTCAAGCTTTTTAATATTTTAATTGATTCAACTTATCTCTCTATTTTCATTATTTTTACCGGTGGTGGAATTAGTCCTTTTGTACCTTTTTATTTTACCCTTATTGTCCTGGCTGCTTATTTGCTTTCTCCCCTTGATTCATTTATTATAGCAGGATATGTTAGTTTACTCTATGGATTGATAGGTCTTGTAATACCCACTTATATAATAAAACGTTTAATATTGTTTGATATACCTGAAGTGCTGTTTTCCCTTCCAGATGTTTTACTTAACTATATCATTTATTCCTTGTCCTTCATATTTACTGCTGCTCTCTCTTCTTTTATTGTCGAAAGATTCAGAAAGGAAATGGTTAGATTAAGTGTTACAACAGAAGATATATTAGAGGCAATTGATTATGGTATTATAACACTTGATGATAAAAAAAGAATAGTGTGGATTAATTCGATAACTTCAACAATAGTTAATAGAGAACTCCGTGCAGGCATGTATATTGAAGAAATTTTTCCTAAGTCTTTCTATCGTTCACTTAAGAAAATATTTTCTAGTGAGGAGAAAGAAATTGAGTTTGAATATCGTGGTAGAATTTATAGGGCTAGAAGGAACGACCTACGACAGGGGGAAGGAATTATTTTATTGATCTATGATATAACCCATGAAAAGGAGCTTGAAAAAGAAATGCAAATGCGAGAAAAGTTAGTAACTCTTGGACAGTTTGCTGCGAATCTTGCTCACGGTGTTAGAAATCCTGTATCATCTATAAGAGCTTCAGCTGAGTTGTTTGATTTAGGCGTAAAATCTTCTGAGAAAAATAGACGTCTTAAGAAGTTAATTATAGAGGAATCTGATCATCTGGATGGGTTAGTAACGAATTTCCTGGACTTCACAAGGAATTTCGGAATTAACAAAGTTGAAGTTTACCTGAAAGAGATATTTGAAGATGTTAAGAATTTACTTCTAAAAAGTAAATATTTCAATGATAAGATTATTATCGAGAACAGAATTAATAAAAGTTTAAAAATAAAAGCAGATTATGCACTACTTAAGAGTGTGCTTATGAATATTGGAACAAACTCCCTTAAGGCCATGCTAAATGGTGGTAGTCTCATATTTGATGCAGAAAAGAATAAGAAAATTGTTATTGACGTCATAGATACAGGTTGTGGAATAGCTCTGGATAATAAGGACCGTATATTTTCATCCTTCTATTCTAACTTTAATGATGGATTTGGGTTTGGACTAGCAATTGTTAAAAAGATAGTTGAATTACATGGCTGGGATATAGAGGTTCATAGTAAAGTAAACAAAGGCACAAAGGTGAGAATAATAATATGAAAAGTCGAAAAGGGAACGTTCTTGTAATAGATGATGAGAAACATCTTCTGGAAGTAATCAAACTTGGTTTTGAGGAAGATGGATATATTGTTGATGGATTTTATGACCCAGTTAAAGCTGTAGAGAGGTTTGATGAGAAAGACTATGACGCAGTAATCAGTGATATAAGGATGCCTGGAATGAGTGGAATTGAGGTTTTGAAATATTGCAAGGAACAGAATCCTAAAGTGGTTGTCATATTGATAACAGCATATTCTTCAGTAGAGTCAGCAATTGAGTCTATGAAGGCCGGTGCTTCTGATTATATAACAAAGCCTTTCAGGATGGCAGAATTATTGTTACGTTTGGGAGAAGCTCTAAAGATGGTTAGAATAGAGGAAATGAATATAAATCTTCGGAGTGAAAAAATTAAGGAATATGAATTTATTGGAGGAAGCGGGAAGATAAATGAGATAAAAGAAAAAATAAAAAAGGTTGCTGGTACTGATTCACCTATTCTTATTTTAGGGGAAAGTGGTACTGGTAAGGAATTGGTTGCAAATCTAATACATTATAATTCAAAGAGAACCGGAAAATTTGTTCCGGTGAATTGCTCGGCTTTTCCCTCTGAATTGCTTGAATCAGAGTTGTTTGGATATAAGAAAGGTGCTTTCACAGGGGCAGATAAAGATAAAGACGGTTTATTCAAAGTTGCGAACAGGGGCACATTATTTCTGGATGAAATAAGTGCCCTTCCTATTGGACTTCAGCCAAAATTACTACGTGCAATTCAAACAATGAAATTTATACCTCTTGGTGGCACAAAAGTAGAACAGGTATATGTCCGAATAATAACAGCAACCAATAAAGATATAGAAACTTTAGTTGAAAAGGGAGAGTTTAGAGAAGACCTTTACTATAGATTAAATGTAATACCAATTTATATTCCTCCTCTTAGAGAGAGAAAAGAAGATATACCAATTTTAGCAGAGTTCTTTATTGAGAAAATATCAAAAAGATTGAACATCAAAAAGAAGGAATTTTCCAGGGAGTCAATTGAAAAGTTTATTGAATATGACTGGAAAGGGAATGTGAGGGAATTGGAGAATCTAATTGAAAGGATGATAGTATTAGAAGATTCTGATATAATAGATATGGATTCAATTCCAAAAATGAGTAAAAAAAGTGAAATGCTTAATACTCTAAACCTTGAAATGCTTGAAAGGCAAGCGATTTTGAAAGCTTTAGAGCGCTCAGAAGGAAAGAAGAAAAAAGCGGCACAGCTTCTTGGTGTGCATCCTTCAACTCTTTATCGAAAGTTAACTAAACTCAATATAGATTATACTTGACTTTAAAGGAGACTGAATTAAAATAAAAGTATGTTAATCATTCCCTTTCTCCTGGGTATTATCGATGTTGATTTCCAAATAGAAAGAGATACAAATCTAATTCCTTATATCGTCATACAATATAGAATTCCATATTCTGAAATAAGTTTTTTTAAAAAAGACTCAATTTTTGAAGCGCAATACAGTTCTGCGCTTATTGTTAAACAGAATAACCAGCAAATCGGAGGTAAAAGTATTAGACGAAGTTTGGAAACAGACGACTATTTAAAAACTATTTCTCCAAATGAATACTCTGTTTGTTCTCTTAAACAGGAACTTTCAAGTGGTGATTATAAGATAATTTTTAATACCTGGGATCTCCAATCTAATAGACGCTGGAGCTGGGAAAGAGATATTTCAATTACAGAGATTGCTTCGCTGGATATCGGGTCTATTATTTGGCTATCAGGTCCATCACGTGTAATAACTACAAGGGATACGATAAAGTTAAAAATAAAGATATATGACACAGAGAGGGCTGGAGCCTATATTGATTATTATTTTATGAGTACAAATGGCATAATTTATTTCGAGAATGATACATTATTAAATGGGAAAAAAGAATACATAATCAATATCAAATTACAAGCATTTAGATTCCCAGAGAACCGTTACCAGTTAAGGGTACATCTTAAGGATATTGATGGTAAAGAGATTCAAAAAAGGTATCTTGATTTTGAAGTTCAGGAGCCCTTTTTTGCGTCGGGAAGGTATATAGATAGAGTAAAGCAACTTCAATATATAGCAACACCAAAAGAGATGGAAGAATTGCTAAATGCTCGTGTTGAAAAAAGAGAGGAACTATGGGATGATTTCTGGGGAAAGCGAGATCCAACAAGTGGTGACGAAGTGAATGAATTCAAAGATGTATACTACAAAAGAGTAGATTATACCCAGGGACACTTTTCTACTGGACTTACAGAGGGTTGGAAAAGTGATAGAGGGAAGGTTTACATAGTTCTTGGACCTCCAGATTACATTGAACGTCACCCATTTGAAATGGAAGGAAAAGCGTATCAGATTTGGTACTATTATGATAGAGGCTATAGGTTAGTGTTTATAGAACGTTATAATTTGGGAGAGTACGAATTAATTAACCCACCTAGAGGTCTTTTATGATTTTATTATTTTTTGGATTAGGTTTAATTATCGATATTGCTCAATTCTACCAGAATCCAACAACAACTAATTGTGAGATTTACTATTCAATGCCAATCAAAGAGTTGAAGTTCAAGGAAGTAGGGGGGAAATTAACTGCAGAGTTCCCCATAGTTCTAAAAATTAGAGATGAGATTACAAATGAGTTATATAAAGAGGAGCTTCAAAAGATTGTTAATGTTTCATATCCAAAAGCAGAAATTGAATTTTCTGATGTTCAGCAGGTCGTTCTATCTTCAGGAAGGAAATATAATATCAGTATCGAAGTTCTGAATAATAAAGGTGAGATCTTGAAAGCTGAAACCACAATTGTTTCCAGAGAATGGGGTGAGGGTCTTACCTTGAGTGATATCCAGATATCTCATACACTCCTTAATACATTCGAAGAGAGCAGATTTGTTAAGAACAGTTATAAATTAATTCCTTTTCCAAGGAGAAATTTCGATAAGAATAGATATTTGCTGGCGAGTTATTGTGAACTATATGGGTTAGAAGTAGATTCTATTTTGATTACATATATAATTGGAGGGAGAGGGAATGGGGAGGATACTATATTTAATGAATATTATGGAGTAATTAGTGATAGGATGGCTATACCTATGATATTTAATGTCCTGGGTTATCCTCAAGGTATATATACTCTAAAACTTATAGCACAAAGTGAAACACTGTTTACTACCTCAAGTAAGAAATTTGCAATTAAAGAAATAGAAGAAATAACAAAAGCCACTATTCCGGATTCTATCATAGATTATGCTTCTTTTATAAATTATATTGCTTCACCCAGGAAGATTTCAGAGTTGAATTCACTACCACCCCAGGGGAAAATATTATTCCTCCTTAAATTCTGGGGTAGAAGAGATCCGGATGCGTCAACAAAAGAGAATGAAGCATTGAATGAATTTGTTAGAAGAGTAAAATATGCAGATGAGAATTTCACTCGCGGCATTAAAGGTAGGAGAGGTCGATTTGCTGATATAGGTAGGATATACATAAAATTTGGTCCTCCTGACGATATAATAAGAAGATCGTCGGAAATAGAAGTACACCCTTATATCATTTGGCATTATTTTGATACCGATGATTGGTTTATTTTTATGGATAAGGGAATATCAGGTGAATATGAGTTAATATATTCCAGCATTAAGGTAGAACCAACAGACCCTTCATGGAGAATGCTTATCCTTCCTGAAGATAGGAGTAGAATTTTAGGTTCAGATTTTTAATTCTTATATATTAAACTTTGACAATTAAATAAAATTTATAAGAGTATTTAGACATATTTTGATAGAAAAGAAATTTTAACTTGAAAATTCCTTGAATAATATTATGTAATCAAATATGGATAAAAAAATCAATGGGGATGTAACAATAGAGGATGTTGTAAGGTTACATCCTGATTCAATTGATGTCTTTATGAAGTTTGGAATAAAACCGATAGTCTGTGGGGATCCAATGTGGGGAACGATAAATGAGGAAGCAAAGAAAGCTAATGTAGATATTAATATTTTACTAAAAGAATTGAATAAAATTTTAGGAAAATAAAGGTTACTTATAAATTAATACTAAATTAATACGCTAACTTTATTAAAGAACTTTTTCTAAAATTAAAAAAGAGCCGCAATTTTCCAATACCTTTCCACTGGTCTCTTTGTCCATATAATCATCTAAATTATTAATTAAATCTTCAATACATGAACCTCAAAAAATTTTTAAGCTTGATTTAGACTTTTTCTTGACTTTTAAATGAAAAATTGTTATAAGTTTGAATAAATATATGGATTCAGAAATAATATTAATGAGATAGGTATATTGTTAGATAAGGGATTTAATATAGTGTTATATATTTGAAGATTAAAGAAGAAATAAAAAGGAGGCAAAATGGCTGAAAAAGGAAAAAAGAAAGAGTTTGTTGATTCTGATAAGGCAGCAGAAGAGGGGAAAAGTATTGCATGGCTTTCCTATCTTGGAATTTTACTCTTAATTCCATTATTGGTAAAACCGGACAACCCCTTCTGTAAGCACCATGCAAAACAGGGATTGGTGATGCTTCTGTTGTGGATTGGACTCTGGATAATATCCCATATACCAATTCTAGGTTGGTTTATTGGGATAATCGGATGGATTATATTGGTAATACTGGCTATTATAGGAATAGTTCAATCCCTTTCGGGAAGTTACTGGAAAACACCGCTTGGGATTTATCAATTATCAGAGAAGTTTAATTTTTAGCTTTGTAGGTTGTTATAATGTCTTTAGAGAAATCATTGAGTAATTGGGTTGATAAGATTGCAAAAAAAATCCCTGGGTTCAATGGATATTTCAGAAAGGAAGAAAGACGTGAGAATGACCAGCGATTAAGAGAGAAGAGTTAAAATATATCCTTAAAGCAATCAAGAAAGAAGCTACTATTTACTTTTATCCTGTATATTTTTCGCGTTTAGAAGTAGATGGTATACCCTATACTTATTCTATTGATGCTGTTACCGGGGAAATTTTACTCAAAGAGAGATTACTTAAAAAGGAAGGAAAGCGGACAATTAAACTAAATCCATTATATGGTATAATGACTTTTGCATACGTTGCATCTTCTTTAATTTACTCGTTTTTTGGAAAAGTAGGTGCTATATTCGTATGTTTGGCAGTTCTATTTCTTATATGGGAGTTACAATTTGGAACAGAGTGATCTTAAACTCATACCCTTGCGCTGTCCAGAGTGTGGAGGGGAGATCAATAGTGGTGAAGAAGACCGTGTATATTTTTGCTCCGTCTGTAGCTTAGGATTTGAAATTTTTGGAAATAAGTTTAAGAAAGTGGATGTCATTTATGCAAAACCCATGAGTGAACTCAACAATAAGATTTTCTATTATCTACCGTTTTGGCAAATACTTACAACCATATCCATAAAGGAACAGTATGCATTGAAATATGATGATATTCCAGAGGAATTATTAAGAAGTAAACACTTTAGCAAGTTTCTAACAGGCTTATTCAAAGAAAAGGATGCAAAAAAGAAGATGATATTCTTTGTGCCTGCTTTTAGCATAACTAATCGTTACCAGTTAATGGATGAGCCAGGATTTCAATTCACTGTTGACCCACCAAAAATCCAAAGCGTAAAACCTGTGGATATGGTAGGTGCCGAATACACTCTTAGTGATGCTAAGGATCTTGCCACAGTTATGTTTCTTTCTATACAGGCGCATACAAAAATTGATATTCTTAATGTGGATATTGACTTTGAGTTTCACTGCTATAGAATAACAGGTATACCTTTCTATGAAGGGGGGGGGTTGCTAGTTGATGGAGTCAAGGGATTTAGAATATTTAAAGATGCATTTAAAAAATGGGATGAGATAAAAGAACAATTAAAAAAGGGGTAGACGGTGGTACATATAAGACCTTTTAAAGCTCTTAGACCTAAGGAGGAGGAGGCTAAAGAAATTGTATCTCCCCCCTATGATGTTTTAAATAGAGAGGAAGCAAAAGAACTTATAAAAGACAATCCTATTAGCTTCCTCCATGTAGTAAAGGCAGAAGCAGATTTACCGGATGAAGTGGGTATTTATGATGATAGGGTTTACGAAAAGGGTAGGGAATGTCTAAAGAGTTTTATCAATGGTGGACATCTTATCCAGGAGAAAACCAATTCTTTTTATTTGTATACACAGGAAACAGAAGGCCATATTCAGAATGGTTTGGTATGTGTAGCTTCTATTGATGAATATGATAATGGTATTATAAAAAAACATGAATCAACTAGAAGACTGAAAGAAGAGGACAGAAAAAAACATATAAATTACTTAAATGCACAGACTGGTCCAGTATTTCTCGCATTTCGCGATGATGACAAAACGCATGAGATACATAAAGTTTACAAAAAGATAATGGAAAAGGAAACGCTCTACCAGTTTAAAAGTGACGATAGAGTTAAGCATTCTGTATGGAGGATCGATGATTTAAAGGAAATAGAAAGGATTCAAAAAATTATGGAACGTGCGGAATGTCTTTATATCGCTGACGGACATCATCGTTCTAAAGCTGCAAGTCTTGTTAGAAATTTCCGAAAAAATGAGAATCCCAAACATAAAGGCCTGGAGGACTACAATTATTTCCTTTCTGTGATTTTCCCCCACAGCGAATTGAAGATACTTTCGTATAATCGGGTTATAAAAGATCTAAATGATTTGAGTAAGGAAGAATTTCTTAATAAAGTGAAAGAGATATTTTCTATTATGAGGGTAGAAGAGCGATATGAACCTGAAGCAAAACACCATCTTGGAATGTACTTGGGTGGGGAATGGTTCCATTTAGAAACAAAGGAAGATAGTTACCCAAAGGATGATGCTGTAAGAAGTCTTGATGCTTCCATCTTGCAGGAAAATCTCCTTTATCCTGTGCTATCAATTAAAGATCCAAAACAATCAGAGAGAATAGACTTTGTTGGTGGAATAAAAGGCTTAAAAGCGCTTGAGCACCTGGTAGATTCAGGCAGATTTATGCTTGCATTTGCTTTATATCCAACATCTATGGAGGAATTAATGGTAGTAGCTGATGAGGGATTAAATATGCCTCCTAAATCTACATGGTTTGAGCCAAAGTTGAAATCAGGGTTATTTGTTCACCTGATATAAAGTTTATGAGTAGATGAGTGGATGAGTATAAGAGTAAATAATTTAATTAAAACTGATATACACATATACCCATTTACTCATATACATGATTACTTCCGTCTTCTGTCTTATAACCTTAAACATTATACCTGATGCTTCTACTTCTATTCAGTTTCTCTCCCTCTGATATCTCCCCTTGGAGTAGTGAGCCCCCAATAATTAAAGGTGTTTATCTTTCACCAGGAGTTATCTATTCAAGTTATGGACTTGAAAAGATTTATCATTTAATGGACCTTGGTCTACTCAACACAGCTGTGCTTGATATAAAGGATGAAAAGGGTAGAGTAATGTTTTCACTCTATAAAGATTTTATCAGAGAAGCAAAAGAAAGGGGAATTTATCTTATTGCAAGACAGAGTGTTTTTAAAGACAGGGATTTTGCGTTTAAGGAAAGAGGTAAATATTCGTTAAAGGATACACAAGGAAATATATGGTTTGAGGAAAAATCTGGATATTGGGTGGATCCTTCAATGAAAGAAGTTAGAGATTATAATGTTCAAATTCTTAAGAAAGCTTTCAAGGCAGGTTTCAATGAAGTCCAATTTGATTATATTCGTTATCCATCAGGTAATAAGCCTTATTTGAATAATTCAAATAAACTTGTTAAACTCCTTCAATTCCTGGATACAGCGATTACTCAAGTACAACCTGGAAAAAAAATTTCTCTAACTGTATATGGGTATGCTGTCTGGGGGGAGGTTTTGGTTAAGGAAGGACAGAATCTTGAAAAGATGGCGAAGAGGGTAGATGCTGTATACCCGATGTTGTATCCTTCTCATTTCCATAATGAGTTTATGCGTGATTTGACAAAAGAATTCAGGACATATTCTATTATTTATGAATCAATCAGGAAAGCAAGGGAAAGACTATATAATATGGAGATACGAATAACTCCGTACATACAGGCTTTCGACTGGAAGCAGTCCAGGCTTGGAAAAGAATATATAATTAATCAATTACGAGCAGTCCATGCAGCAGGAGGAGATGGTTTTATCCTGTGGGAGGCGGGAGGAAAGTATGATAGAGCTTTCCATGAATTGATAGATTTAGACATAGAATTATCAGGAAAGCGACTCCGTCTATTTCCCCTGTAAAGATTGTAGAGTTTTACATTATTAAAGTATTGATGGTAACTTATCAAATGAAATTAGGAAACTTATTATTTCATACGATACTCAACCACAAAGGTTTTAAATGAAAGTCGAAGACATTAAAAAAATCATAGGTGATAAGCACCTTTCAAAATCACGTGGTCAGATACTGCTTTTAGATGAAAATATAGCAAAAAGGATTGCCTATTTAATTGATAACGTTAAGGATAATAGGATTCTTGAGATTGGTCCAGGTCTTGGGATAATTACAGGATATCTATTGGACATGGGATATAAAGTTGCAGCCGTAGAAATAGATAAAGATTTTTGTAAGATTTTACGTAATAGAGGGATAGATGTAGTTAATGAAGACTTTCTTAAATTAACCATCGATTCTTCCATGCCAAACTTTGTCCTTGGCGCACTTCCCTTTTCGGTCTCTTTAAGAATTCTTCTAAAGCTAAAAGATTATAGAAATCATTTCTACCAGTGGATTGTGATTATTCAGAAAGAAGTAGCAGAGAGATTGACATCTAAACCGAATAGAAAATCTTATTCTTCGTTATCTATACTATTTCAAATACTTTACGAAATGAATATTGCATTTGATATTTCTCCTAATTCATTCTTTCCTAAACCAGAGGTTACATCCACTGTTATAAAAGCTCATCTTAATAAAAATCCTGTAATTGAAGTTACAAAGAAATTCGAACGTTTCCTGCAGGATATTTTCCGTTTTAGAAGAAAAATGTTGAAAAACAATCTTTTCGATTACAATATAAAAGATATTAGTATTTCCTTAGATCGACGAGCTGAATCATTAAGTATTGATGAAGTAGTACAAATTTATAAGGAAGTAACAATGTGAAAGGCATATATGCTTTAATCCTTTTACTCACACCCGAGAGATATATTGTAGTGGGCAAGCTTGGTAAATTGTTATTTAGAGCAGGATATTATGTATATGTAGGATCAGCTTTTTCGGGAATTGAAAGATTAAATAGACATGTTATTAACTTTAGAAGAGGAAATGTTGACAAACCTCATTGGCATATCGATTACATTGCTCCTTATTCAAAACTAATGGAATATATTTTTATTCCATGTCCTTCCAGAAATAAAGAAGGAGAATTGGCTAACGTAATTGCAAAGTATTTAAGTTATACTCCTGGGTTTGGTTCTTCAGATACGAATGCTCCTTCTCATCTATTCTTTTCAATAAGTCTTAAAGAAATCAAAGAAAATCTAGAAAAATCATTCAACATGTTGGATTTAAATCCAATACAGGTAAAGGATTTTAAAGATAAATGATTGATATATTTAAATTATCTGAATCAAAAAATATAATTGTAATATTATTGATACATTTATTATTGCTATCTTTGACAGGTTGTAAGAAACAGAAGCCATTAATTGTAGATTTCCCAATAAATTCATTGAATAGGGTTATGTCAAAGTATAATCTTAAAATGGATAATGAGATATCCTACGATGGATTGGGTTCTATTAGAGTGGAGTCGGAGGATACAACCACTGCCTATCTCTTTGTTTTACGTGATATTCCAGTTAAGAGAGCAAAAATTGTTTGGGAAGCTTACTGTAAGTCGAAGGATTTAAAGGGCGAAGCTTTCCTGGAGATGGGTGTTCAGATTCGGAGAAATCATGGTAAGGATATTGAGACTTTTCTAAATCGATCAGAAGATGATATAAGTGGAACAACCGATTGGAAGAAAATCGAGGTTGAGTTTATGGTATTGGATAATAAAGTTAATGTTGTTCAGTTAAATCTAATTATCGAAGGAGTTGGAACAATCTGGGTTGACCAGGTCAGATTTACAGCCACACCAATAAAGTAATAGTGAGGAAAGGATTATAAGAGAAGATTAAAGAAGAGTAGGGCATTAAGGAGTAAGGGTTAAGTTTTAATCATTAGTCTATAGAGTTTGTGCCAAAATTACATTTCTCATAGTTGTGTATAAAGAAGGCTGTATCCCTCAAA
>SOIB01000075.1 GCA_004377355.1 Candidatus Stahliibacteriota bacterium
TTGGTATATGGAATGCAATTCATATAGATTTGTATAGGTTTTTCTTTAATAAATCCATCCAGATTTATGCTTTCGGTGGCAAGTATAAGAATGCTTCATTGGATGAAATAGCAAATGCACTTATAGGAGAAGGAAAGATTAAACCGTCTGGCGATATGACAGAATGGACTTACAGCCAGCTTGCAATGTACAATGTACAGGATGGAAAAATTACTTTGAAACTGACAACGTATGATGATGGATTGGTTATTAAACTTATGGTTGTTCTTATGAGAATAGCTGTAATGTCTCTTGATGACCTTACTAGATTTCCAATTTCCCAATGGATTCGTGGAATGATGTTTTATGAGCATCGCAAACGTAATATTTTGATTCCGAATAGGGAGGACTTGCTTGAACTTAAAGGGAAAATATCCACTAAGGCAATGATTAAAGGCAAGAAATTTAAAGGAGCAATAGTATGTGAACCTACTACTGGTGTACATTTTGATGTTAAAGTGATGGACTTTTGGAGTCTATATCCCTCAATCTTTAAGGTTTGGAATTTAGGCTATCAAACGATACTTTGTCCTCATGAAGAATGTAAAGACAATCTTGTGCCTGAAACAAGCCACTGGGTTTGTAAAAAGAATAAGGCTATGGAGGCTGAGATTATAGGATTCCTCAAAGATTTAAGAGTTTTTCATTATAAAAAGCTTAGAAAAGGTAATCCTTGGTATAAAGTTGTAGAACAAGCCATCAAAGTTTTTTTGAATGCAAGCTATGGTGTGTTTGGTGATGAAAAGTTTGATTTATATTGTCCACCCGTAAGTGAATCTATTACAGCAGTTGGACGTAGTTCAATTATGCGTACAATAGAGAAGGCTAAGAGTCTTGGTATAGAAGTTCTTTACGGAGATACCGATAGCGTCTTTTTGCATAAGCCAACAGAACAGCAAATTAAGGCTTTATCTGAATGGAGCATCAAAAATCTAGAGCTTGATTTGGGCATCGATAAAGAATATCGTTATGTTTGTTTAAGTTCGAGAAAGAAAAATTACATGGGCATAACTCCAGAAGGAAAAGTTGATGTTAAAGGAATGACTGGAAAGAAGAAACATACGCCTTGGATTATCAAAGGAGCATTTGATGCAGCCAAGAAATACTTTGGAGAAGCAGAGACACCAGAAGAAGTTCAAGCTTTGAAGGGAGCTTTAAAGGAAGTGGTGAGGGATGTTTATCTCAAGATAAAGCGTAGAGACTTTGAGCTTGAAGAGATGGCTTTCCACATTACTTTGGGTAAGTCTCCTCAATCATATGATAAGACCATACCTCAACATGTAAGAGCAGCTATGATGCTTGAAGATAAAGGAATAGAATTGAAAAAGGGCGATGTTGTATCGTTTGTGAAAATCAAAGGTGCGTGGTATAATAAAATCACTAAAACTGTGGAGAAAACAAATGTAAAACCTTTACAATTGGCAGTGAAAGAAGAGATAGACGTGAATAAATATCATGAGATACTTAGAAGCGTATTCATCCAGATTTTGGATAGTCTTGATGTTGATTATAATTCTATAATTGGAATCACAAATTTGGAACAATATATGTGAGAAAAATGGGGAAAAAAATTATTTTCTTAATTGCAACATACAACCAAGCCAGCCTTCTTGGGGACTGTTTGAAATATTGCGGTAGGTTAGAACCACAACCAGATAAATACATATTTTGTGAAAATAATTCATCTGATTATACTCTAGAGGTTTATCAAGGGTTTCTTGGTTATCCAAGAGAGCTTATTAGATTTTGGGTTCGAGATGATGCAACGAAAAATCTTGGAAATCCGTATGGAGTAATCGCTATAGCTAGACAGATGCTTCTAAAGCGAGCTCGACAACTTGACTCTGATTATGCAATCTTTATAGATTCAGACATTACATTACTTTATAAACATTTTATAGACCAGATAACCTGTCATGGGAAAGATATTGTTGGTGCGCCTTATCTTCGTCCATTTCCTGAAGGGATGTTTTTGGCATCGAAATGGGATAGGGGAGACAGAAAATTATGGTATAAAAAGTCTTGCAAAGGATTTCAAAGATGTGCTGTTACTTCTGGTGGCTGTTTGTGTCTAAGTCGGAAGGCAATTCAGGATAAGAGATTGTTCTTTGACCCGCCGATATGGAATAAAAAGAGGAAAGCATCAGAGGATTTTAGTTATTGTATCCGTGCTGGAAAAGCTGGATATAAAATCTGGATTGATTGTAACTTGCAAGTTGGTCATTATGCTACTGCTTCAGATTATAAGCCTTGGATGATTAGGCGAGACAAAAAAGGCAAGAACATTGGCTACGTAGATTTTTCGCATGACAAGGCTAATAAGTCTGAAAAGCAATAATATATATAGAAACGGAGAGAATGAATATTGGCTTGGCTTAGTGATTGGGCTTATCGTTGCAAAATAACTATTGATAGTGCTGGTGCTAAAGTAACTGGTAACTTAGATTGGTTTCCAATATTAGTTTATATTAGTTCAAGTTGTGGAAAAGATAATCAAGACCTTACAACAATTTTTACTGAGTTAGGGGGAAACAGTAAAAAAATAGCTGTTACTAAAGCTGATGGAATAACTGAACTTTATGTAGAAATTGAGAGGTGGAATTTTACTGGAACGCCAGCTACAAGTGAAGCGTGGATGTGGGTTAGCAAAGAAGGCTGGCAAATATCATCTGTTGCAGACACAGAATTTTATATTTATTATGATGGGACAAAACCAGACAATGTTAATATAGGCTTATGTTCTGACGGTAGTGCAGCAACACATGGAGTGTGGGACAGCGATTACGTGATGGTTCACCATTTAAGAGAAACTTTTGGAACACACTACGACAGCACATCTAACAATTGCGATACAAAGTCAGAAATTGTTATAGACCAAGATGCGGCTGGCAAAATAAACGGGGCAGACGAGTTTGATGGTATTAATGATAATTTGGAAATTGCTGATAATGTAGCATTTGATGTTGGTGGCGAAATTAGTATGGAAGCGTGGATTTACCCGCATTCGACTGGTAATAGAGCCGACATCCTAAATGCTGACGAAACCACACCAGCAAGATTCCTTATAAGGATTCAACGAACTTGGGGCGGTGAGATGTGGATGACAATAAGAGATATAACCGACACGGGATATGATGCATTTACTGGACAAGCCGATTTTGTCAACAATACATGGTATCACATCGTATGCACATACGATGGAACATGGATGCGATTCTACAAGAACGGCTCAGAAGTCATCGCAGGAACTTTTCCTAATAACATTGGTTCAATAACCATTCACAACATAACAAATGATGTTCATATAGGACAGCATCCAATTGGAGTCAACCGATTCAATGGAATAATAGATGAACTACGTATTTCAAAAATAGCACGTTCTTCTGCTTGGAATAAAGCAAATTATTACAGCAGTATGGATAATTTAGTTAGTTATATTTGTGAAGAAATGCCACTATGTGAAGATTATGATAACCAATTTGATTGCGAAGAAGCTGGATGCAATTGGTGTTGTGTAGGTGGAGTATGGGTTTGCCAAGAGGCAGCATGTCCAACTTGTCCAGATTATGATAACCAAGCTGACTGCGAGGCATGTGGTTGTAATTGGTGTTTGATTGATGATGTCTGGCAATGTGTTGCCGAAGAATGCCCTGAGCCAGAATGTTCGGATTATGACAATCAAATTGATTGTGAAGCTGCTGGATGCTGTTGGTGTGATGGGGTTTGTCAAGACTGTCCATGCGGGGCGCCGGGGGGGGGGGGTATTGCTGGGTGGGTGGGGGGGGG
>SOIB01000097.1 GCA_004377355.1 Candidatus Stahliibacteriota bacterium
CACCACATTGTCCATATTGCACAATGGTTAAGAATTTCTTAAAAGAAAAAGGAGTTGAATTTTTAGAAAAAGATGTCTCGGAGGATAGTGAAGCAGCCAAAGAGATGGTCAAAAAATCAGGAAATTTAGGTGTCCCCCAGACTGAAATCAATGGGAAAATTATCGTGGGTTTTGACAGAATTGCATTAGAAGAGGAATTAGAGCATATAAAATAGTGTTACTCTAATTAAGGGTTCTATAAATCTTTAACAATTATTATGAATTGTATGTAGCCTTGACTGTGAAATGAAGCATGATATTATGCTATAGGTTTAATATTTAAGTGGTGAACATAAGAACTTTTAGTTAAAAAGAGGAGGATGATATGAAGATTTTTGATGCGAAGGAAATCTTTAAATTTGCAATAAGGATTGAAGAAAATGGAATGAAATTCTATCGCTACGCTGCAGTCATAACAGATGATGATGAGATGAGGGAGACATTCAATTTTTTAGCCAGCGAAGAGGCTAGACATAAAGAGATATTTGAGGATATGCTTTCTGAAATTACTGAGGATACATCATTTGAGTCCTATCCGGACGAATATTTTGACTATCTAAAATCATATGTGGACAATGTTATTTTTACAGATGAGCAGTTCGAAGAAGCAATGTCAAACGTTAAAGATACACTTGGCTCAATAAACTTTGCTATTAAAAGAGAATTGGATTCGATACTTTACTATCATGAGATAAAAAGATTTGTGCCAGAGAAACAGCATAATTTACTCGATGAAATAATCGAGGAAGAAAGAAAGCATTACACCAAGCTTATAGATATTAAAGAGAATTATACCTGAGATAGGTGTTAAAATCTGTAGCAGTAATTTAGTTTTTCCTCAAAGCAAAACCTTCTTATGTTGCGAGTCGTACATCAATACAAGCCCCCAAAGGAATAAGGGCAACCTGGAGGAATAAACAAATGCAGCAAGATGACACTCCCAAATTCATAGTTACAGTTTTAGGTTCGGGAAGTTGTGTTCTTCTCCACAACAGATATCCGTCTTCATATTTTATTCGCCCATCTGTAGTACCCACAGGATGGCTTGTTGATATTGGCTCTGGAGCAATCCAGCATCTTATTGAGACCGGGGAGTCACATCTGGAGATAGAAAGTGTTTTTATAAGCCACGTTCATCCAGATCATATCTCAGACCTCTTACCCTTACTACAAGCACTTAACTATACGCCAGGTTTCAAGAGAATTAAACCATTTTATATTTATGGTTCAGAAGATGTACGAAGATATCTAAACTATAATATGAAACTTGCTTTACCACTTCTCGAAGATTTTCCAATGAAATTTATTTTATTAAAAGATAAAATGAAATTAGAGAAAGAAGGTTGGTCTCTTGAGGTAAGGTCTTTAAAACACTCGGCTAAAACACTTGGCTTCAGATGGAATGTAGAAGGATGCATCCTCGTATATGGAGCAGATAGCGGTCCTTGTGATGGTATAGCTGAAATTGCAAAAGGCGGAGATCTATTAATACTTGAGAGTTCTTTTTTAAAAGATAACCCAAGACCTCACCATTTAACAACTTACCAGGCAGGTGAAATAGCTAAAAAAGCAAAGGCAAAAAGACTATTACTTTCACATTTCTATCCTGAAGTGGTAGAGATGAATAAAGAGGAAAGAGAAAAAGAGGTTAGCGAGTCAGGCTATAATGGAGAAATCATTTTTGCAGAAGACCTTATGCATCTTGAAGTATTCTGAGAGAAGGAGGAGGGATTATGAGAATAATCGACAGTAAACTCAAGCATCATGTGTGGAGATACGTGTTTCAATGTGCCCTTGCTGCTCTATCAGTTCTAATTGTTCTTATTTTTCTTGATGTTTTTTGTCATTCAGCTATTATTGCAACTTTAGGGGCAAGTGCATTTATCGTGTTCACAATGCCCAGGTCATATCCATCGAGGCCGAGACCCTTAATCGGTGGTTATGTTATCGGGATAATTGTGGGTATTATATCATATTATATAAGTAATTCATCATTAATGCTGACACTGTTTGGTAATCTGAGAATTTCATATGTTGTTTTTGGTGCTATAGCAGTAGGTGCTGCAATCTTGTTAATGACAATTACTGATACAGAGCATGCTCCTGCAGCAGGTATTCCAATAGCATTGGTCTTTAATAAATGGGATTATTCTACCGTCTTATTTATATTATCCATAGTCATTGTTTTATTCTTAGTGAAAAGTCTTCTAAAACCAATTCTTGTGGATTTAAGATAACCGAAAGGACATATATTAAAAACAAAATTAATGGAAATACAGATATTAGAGTTCCTTCGAGGTGCAGAAGAAGCAACAGGTTTGACCGTTATAATTGATGTCTTCAGAGCTTTCTCTACTTCCTGTTATATATATAATAATGGTGCAGAGAAAATAATACCTGTTGGGGATCTAAAACTGGCGTATAAATTAAAAAGAGAAAATCCTCACTTTCTCTTATTTGGTGAAAGGGGTGGGAAAAAGCCTGAAGGTTTTGATTTTGGAAATTCTCCGAGTCAAATCGAAGGGCTAAATTTTAATGGTAAAACAGTTATCCAGACAACCAGTGCTGGAACGAAAGGACTGCTTGGAGCAAAAAATGCAGATGAGATTATCTCGGGAAGTTTTGTAAACACCGGAGCTATTGTAAAGTATATAAAATCAAAAAACCCTGAGCTAGTTTCCCTTGTGGCCATGGGATTAAATGGAAAGGTTAGTGCAGATGAGGATATGCTCTGTGCGAAGTATATTGAGAACGCTTTGTTGGATAAGCCAAGTAATTTTGAAGAAATTATCAATTATTTGAGGGCTACCCCTGAACTTCAAAAATTTTTCGACCCTGAAAAATACTGGTTCCCCGAGAGAGATTTTGAACTATGTATTTCCCTTAATAGATTTAATTTTGCACTTCAGTTAGAGCCATTTGAGGAAACCCTCGTTTGTCTTAAAAGAGTCGACGTTTAACACCTACCAACCCATCTGCTCATTCACTCAATTTAATTCATCCTTTACTTGCCAGGGAAAAATTGTATAATAAAAAGTTGGAATATAGAATTTATGAAGAGAATATTTTTTATTGTTACCCTTTTCTTGATTATAATAGGATGTTTTGCAATGAATTTTAAGGTACCAGGAGAGGAAGAAAGACTTAAAGCCATTGGGAGTTTAAGCAAACTTCCAGAACCACTAAAGGCGGTATTTCAAGAGGGTTCTTCCTTTAAACCAATACCAGTTCCCAACCCCGGGGATTGGCTCTATGAACATCCTGAAAGTGGACAAACATATAAAGATTTTATAAATTCAAATCCAAATAAACCTGACTCAAAGCGTAATAAGATTTATCTTCAACCATTAGGGGATTTTACAGAGGGTGCCAGTCCCTCTTTAGGTAAATTAAAAGAATATGTAAGTGCCTTTTTCTCATCCGAAGTTGAACTTTTACCTCCTTTTGATATCAAAGATGCTAAATTAACAACCCGTATTAATCCATATACAAAAAGACAACAGATTTTAACAACAGATATATTAAATCTTCTTAAGAGAAATCTACCAGTCGATGCATTCTGTCTCATGGCTATTACAATGGAGGACCTATATCCACATCAAACATGGAATTTTGTATTTGGACAGGCATCACTTCGGGAGAGGGTGGGTGTATACAGTTTTGCTCGCTATGACCCTGCTTTTTATGGTGAGGAAAGAGGGAAAGATTATAAAAAGCTCATTCTATGGAGGAGCTGTAAGGTTCTCGCCCATGAG
>SOIB01000096.1 GCA_004377355.1 Candidatus Stahliibacteriota bacterium
CCTTGAATCCTTGAACACTTTAAAGTCTACTCTGTGTCTCTGTGGTTATCTGTCTTAGATATTTCTTCTAATAATCTAATAAGATTTCTTGCTATTATTGCAGGGACTGACTTTGGATATTCCTTCAACAATATCTGGAAGTATTCTTTTGCTTTCTCTTCCTTCTTCTTATCTATATTTTTCAGACCAAGTTGAAAAACAACAAATGGGGCAAGGAGGGAGTCCGTATGAGATAGTTCTACCTCGAGACTCTCCAATGTTAAGACTAGATATTTAGTATATGGAGAACTTAAAGTTGTGGTTGTATCAACACCAAAATCCATTTTAATAAAAGCCTTTAAATCATTGAGAGGTACTTCCATCTTTGAAAGAAGAAATAGATTGCATGAAGCAACATTTCCCTTTAAGGCAGATTCTTCTATGTCAAGTAATCCATCAAAGGTTTTCCCCTGCAATATTTTTATCCGTCCAATAAATGCCAGGTCATCTGATAAGGATAAAGCCTCTTTATATTTTTCTTCTTTTAAGAGGTCAATTAATATCTCTTTCTTTTCCTCTGCTCTTAGTCTTTGTAATTCTTTTCTATCTTTCACATTTTGTGTAATTGTAAGTAATATAAATAAGTAAATCATTCCAGAAGTTTCCTTATATATCTCTCTATCTCTTTTTCATATGCCTTAGGATATGGTTCTTTCATCCTCTTTTCCAATAATATCCTAAGTGCTTTCTTTTCTTCTCCGAGGTCTTTCGGTAAGGTTATCTTTGGAGGTGAAACAAATATACCAGGTCTTGAGCGTCTCTTTTTTGATATGTCCTTTCTCCTTATTGACTCACTTGCTTCAAGCAATCTGTCAAGGAGCTTAATCTGTCGTTCTAAAACTTTTTCATCAAGTTCTCCTATTTCCATTTTAGAAGCTACTTCTTCCATGTCACGTGCTATTGGGTTAAGAGCCTCGCCTAGTTCCCTGAGTTTCCTTGCAAGTCTTCTTTGCTTTTGAGAAAGCTCCCTGAGGATGTCAATTTGTTTACTGCCTGGAATTGGAATTATTTGTTGCAATTCGTTAGATATTGATTTCTGCTCGTTCATAATCGCGTTCATTGCACTCATCATTGCTTGAGAGCTTCTTGGTGGGGAGGAGAAAAGCCCGATTATAGATTCTATAAGCAAGTCTCTTACTTTTTCCATTGATGAACGAAGTGGTTTTTTATTGATTATTTCTTCTCCCAATTCCTCCATTTTACTGCTTGCCTCTGATAAGTTATTAAAAACCCTTGGTGAGAATGCAAAGCTCATAAGAAATAGTGGTTCTAATTCTCTTTTTACTTTCATTACACTTTCCGATAGACTCTGTTCGATTAATCCCTTTAGAATCCCTGGTTCTTTATCAATTAGTTCATTATGCTTTCTAAGGACGAAACCCAATTCCCAGGCTTTTTGCTGTATTGCTTTTTTTACCTTCTCCCCCGTTCTACATTCGCACATATTCTTTAGATTTTGGTACAGACTCTCAAGGGCTTTATTTATTTCTTCCATTTTAATCTCATCCATTTTTCCTTTGCGCATTTCTCCCGCAAGATTTACCATCTTCTGTTCTGTTCCAGTTTTCCCAAAATCATAAGCTAGTTCATTTATCTCCTTATTCAGTGAGTTCTTCATCTCTTCAAGTAGTTCTGAAAGCTTCTCTCTTAGTTCCTCTTCAATGAAAGCCAGGGAATCATTGGGGGTGCCTTCTGCAATTATGTTTTGTTCCTTGTAAATTTCACGAGCTCTACTTAGAAATTCATTCAATTCCATTAATTCTTTGAGGGATTCAAGGCTCTTTCTTCCGAGTTTTAGAGCCTCCAGAAGTTTTTCCTGTGTTAAATTAAGCTCCCTTAATTTCCTATCTGTGAAATCCTGATTTATCTCAATATTTTCTAATTTTTTATAAAGTTCTTTCATTCCAAGTTCATCCAATAATTCATTGATACGCGAGAGTTCCTCCATAATAAGTGGGTTTTGCATTTTTTTCGCAAGTTCCACCATTTTCTCTATCTCACTAAGAAGGTCCTTTTGTTCTTTCAAAGTCTCTTTTAATCCATATATACTTTCGGGATTGAGTTTGGATTTGAAAAGATACTCCTCAATTTTCTCTATTAGCTCCTCTTCCTTTTTTTGTAGTTCATAAGCTTTTGTAGATAGCGTATCGCTGAACTCCCTATAGTTACTAAACATTTCCTCTAAACTTGGCATGAAGATATTAATTGGGGGTGTGATTGTTTTATTCCCTGCAAGATCATATGCAGCTGCTCGTACCATAAGGGTCTCTCCTGGCATTAGATTAGTTACTTCCAGGTTTAGTGAATCCTCAATAAATCTAACTCCCATAGCGTCTCCTAAATCCTTTTCAGCATCACCATAAAATAGTTTTAATGAAGATAGACCATAGTCATCTCTTGCACGGAGTCTAACTGGCACCTCCATCCTTTTATCAAGCTTAAAATATCTTCCTGGTGTAATAAATTCAATAGAAGGAGGCTCATCCCTTATAGGTCTTATGGTAAAGTGAAGATAACTTCTCCCGAATGAAAAGGTGTCTGTGAGTTCAACTTCAATATCATTATCTCCTTCTACCTTAAAGTTACCACTGAAACTATGTCCAGCCACTTTACAGTTTATAAGATTCCCATGAATTCCTCCCAGGACTTCATTTGTTCTTCCGTGAAAGCTTACTATTGTCCCTGAAAGAACCCTTATGAGGATATTATTCACTGGTTTGGGGATTGTATCATTTAATGGTAAAACACCTAAATAACTTGGGAATTGGTATTCTAAAGCAAGTTTCTCTATTAGTAAAATTGGAACAACTTTAAGTTTTCTACTCTCACTCCTCCAAATTCGATATCCCGCACTTACATCCATCGAATTATCTGGCTTTATTACTAAGGCGAACTTACCGCTACCCAAACATATCATCTTTTCTTCTTTATTATCATAGAATAGGTATAATTTTCGTAAGGTAGGACATTCTGCAAGAATCAAAGTTGGACTAGACTCCAGGGTTGGTTCCTCCACATAAGATAGAACTGGTTTTGGTTCAACTGTATTTATACTGAATCCAAAGGTAAAGAGTAAGACTAAAAGAATAAGGAGCGGTGAAATATAATTAAATCCAATCCGGAAATTAACAAATTCACTTAAATCTCTTTCTTTTAGCAATTGCGAGCATTCTTTAATTGCCTGCTTTCTGAATTTCTTTGAATCCAATGGGGAAGGGAAGGGTTCCATTATCAAATATAACCTTCCCTTTAGTTCTACAATTCTATCTTCAAGATAGTCTATTGCGGAAGATAGTGTTGGTCTACCACTTAAGATAGGAATAAGAGTAAGTAAAAAGGAAAAAGGCATAATCCACCATTCAATTATAGTAATATAGAATAAATGGCTAAACCATAACCAGAAAAGGTAGGAAGTGAGGAATAATGATAAAGAAATAAGGCTCCTTTTAAGGAGCCAAAGATTCCTTTTTCTTTTATAAACTTTTAAAACAAAAGTTTTTACATCATTCAATATGGTGGAATTTTAAAAGTGCAAGGAGTGCAAAATTTCTGATTTATACGTTTTATTCTTACCTCGAACTCCTTTTCTATTCCATCACATCTGGTAACCCAACTCTTTGGATATCCAGTGAAATCCTTAATGTCCATAAAATCTGTATATTCTATATCCATTTCTCTAAATTCTGAATCTATCTTAACCTTCTTTATTATTCCATCGGAGTCTATCCAGAGATTGATTTTTGCATTTTCATGGTCATATTCTAATATAGCAAATCCCTCTTCTCCTCTCTTCCATTTGAAATCTTTAGGTAGATAATTGAACCAATTATAGATCCATAGGTTTGCCAGTTCAAGAAATGAAACAAGTTCTTTCTTCTTTTCCTTTTTGATAACTTTCCACAGATTTTCAGAATCATAGATTAAATAATATGGAGTTTCACCTATTTTTTCTACATTTATCCTGTATTTATCCAACCCACTCTTCCAGTAATAGGATAGTGTAATAGAGTCACTTTCAGCAATAATTACTATATCCGAAACTACATTCAGGAATTGTGTTTTCCTTGCTTCTATAATATTATGTGGATTAAAGCTAGCAAACGCTAAAAGAAATAATAACATATCCATAGATAGTTAATTTTATTATCAGAAAAGTCAAGCCTATGTTGGGGGTTAGGATTTAGGTATAGTAATTAATTATTTGGATAATAAATAACAGATTATGTCTTATATATAACTAAATCCTAAATCCAAATCCCTAATCCCTTACATTAATTCATTCATACTTGTTGAGATTTATTCGGTTGTATTTAATAATATTTAAAAAGTTATTTAGTATAATATTTCCATATTCTTTAGATCTTTCGAAATGGAACTGGGTTCCGTAAATAGGTTTATCTTGATGAACTATCGCTTCTATACACGAATCCGATAACATAAGAGGAATGAGTGGATCCATTATAGCTATCACATATTCCTCATGACTTTCCGGAAGGATTGCAGTGGCTGGGATACCATTGAATAGTGGATGCTCTCGTAGTTTTTTTACTTCTATGGATTTCTTAATATTCTCTCCATGTTCAAAAACAGCTCCAAAAGCCTGGCATATTAACTGAAACCCAAAACATATACCAATTATTGGAATATTTGAATGTCTGATGAATTCTAACCATTCTTCTTTATATTCCCCTTCTGTAATCAAGCGTTCTGAACCGGATAGAACTATTCCATCTATTTCTTCTAACTGAGATTCCAAATCTATTAAAGAAACCTTGGTTTCCTTTTCAATAAATTCCTTTAATTGTATTATTTTCTTTTCTCTATCTTTTTTATAAAAATTAAAAAGACCTATCATGAGAAAAAAAAGAGTTTATGTGTAAATGAGTTGATGATTACTTCTTATAAGACTAATCATTGCACTTTAATTGCATCAGGGCTGTCAGTTACAATTTCAAGCCCGTATTTTTCATGGAGAATTAGTTTACCTTGCAGTTCGATTACTGAATTATCTAATAGTTCGAAGTGAAATCCCCTATCTTTCAATTTATCTACCCCTTCCTTCCAGAGTAGGAAGGTAAAATCATCTTTTGAGTCACCAAAATCTATAAATAGATGTCCTGAACGTGATATATTCCAGTTGCTGGGTTTTCCAACTACAATTACCCACTTTCCTATATTCTTTTTAAGTTGGGATATATTATAGGGATTGAGAACTGGTGGACTTTTTATAGATGAAGAGCGTTCCCATATTTTTTTAAATTCTTTTTCATATTCTTTTATTATATTTTCTGCTTCTTTTATAATCAGGATATTCTCATCGTTCAATTCCTCTGCAGAATGAGTCCAGTTGTATGAACCTGTTATGAGTATACTACCATCAATTATTGAAAACTTATGATGCATAATTCCTTTATACTTTCCATTACGGGAGAGATGACTCCCATCCAGTCTAATTTCTATTCCTTTACCTTCCAGGAAAATATGCTTGGAATACTTTATCTCCATAGATTTGAGCTCATCAAGGATTACCCTCACTTCAATACCCCTATTACTGGCATCTACAATGGCGTTAGAAAGTTCTCTGTCGGTTAATATATACATAGCCACATCTATTTGTTGTCTCGCTCCTTTTATTTCCTCAATTATTGCATCCCTAACACCACCACCCGGACTAAAGAATGCCTGGATTGTTATGGATAATATTAGTATTAGCATTTTTTCTCCTTATTTTATCCTTTGACTACAGACTAAGGACTCAAGACCTTCGACTATTTTAGAATTTAAATACCTTGAAGGCATCTGGTATTACTTCGACATCAAATTCGTCCAATTCCTGTGGTAGTAATTCTCCATCTACCTGTACTGGTAATTTTCTACTTAGATTAACAGTTACTTTTTTGGTTTTCCAATAGATTACTTCGTCTATCTCTAAATGAGTTCCAGAATATACCTTGGGAAAATTGGCAATAAACTTGGGCTTGCTGATGGCAGTTATCAAACATACATCCAAAATTCCGTCTTGGATGCCTGCAAGAGGTGCAATCTTGAAACCTCCACCATATGTCGTGGTATTGTTAACCGTGAGCATTAGAAGGTTGGTATCAATGTTTTTTTCAGAAGAGATAAGCTTGGTATGGAAGCATTTAAACTCAAATAGATTTTTGAATACCATAAGAACATATCCAAGATTACCCTTTAGTTTTCTTTTATTCATATCGTAGATTATCTGTGCATCGAATCCAGCTCCAACATTATTTAAGAAAATTCTATTATTGACCTTTCCGGCATCCACTATTTCCGTATTATCTGATTCGATAATATCTAGAAAGGAATCCAGTCCGGACCATTCCCCTAACTCCCTTAGAAAATCATTGCAACTTCCTGCGGGAATGAATCCAAGTTTGACCTCTCTTCCGAAACATCCATTTACAACCTCATTATATGTTCCGTCACCCCCAAAAATTAAAAGAATTTCTTCTCTCTGCCCGGATGTTATCTTCTCTGAAAGTCCAGTAGCATGCCCTGGATATTCAGTATAGTGGCATTTATAGTTAATGCCTCGCTTATCCAGTATAGCGGTAAGTTCGTAAAAAAGTGGTTTTGATTTTCCATGATTTGCGACTAAGTTTACTATTATCTGTAGTTCAGATTTTATTTTACTCATTTCCATCTCCCAGAGAGAGAAAAGGGTAGATAAAACTTATATGGCTTCATACACCAAGATTTATCTACCCTTCCATGTTAAGTATATAATATAGTATTTAGAATTATATAATTCGAGTTTCTTATAAACAATCCGTTTACATAAACAGACCTATTACTCCAGCGACGATGGCAAGAACCCCAACTGGTATTGTCACTGCAGACATAGCATTGTCCATCTGTTTCTTAGATTCTTCGGTCTTTGGTATTAATTTTAACAGGTCAAAAATCAAGACTGCTCCGGCAATAATACCAATAATTCCCTGAAAAGTTCCTGCAGCTCCATGGGCTCCCCAGAATCCAATACTTGTGAGTATTATAACGATTCCAAATGGGATTTTGAGAGCTATCAAAGCATCAAGTGATTTTTTCATTGCACTGAGTGCTTTCCATCTCTTGAGTAGGTCCATTATTAGAATTAAGCCACCTAAAATCAAAAATTCCATAAATACCTCCTTTATGCTTCAATGATTTCTACATTTGCTCGTGGAATGGTTAGGATTTTTCCATCCTCTGTTTTAACCTTTAGGATTCTTACCCTTGATTCAGTTTCTATGACCTCAAGGTCAGGTGGAAGTTCCGTAACCTTCCCGATAATTCCAAAATAAGGCTCTCTAATTATCCTGACTGTTTCACCTTCTTCTACGCCTTTTGAATAATCTTTAGTTTTATGGGTTTTTGTGCTCGCTTCAAGCGGAACAATCACTTCAGGACGAAGCACCCCCGCACGAATCTGTGTTGCTCCGTTAATCGAAGCATGATCACCTTTATGATGTGTCAGGAGTCGAAAAGCTGCTGGTGACATATTCATTTTCCCGAATCCTTCTGTAATTATAAGGGTAATACCCTTATCTTCATTTCCTGTTATAGCTACACCTATTTCGTAGCCAAGAAATTCCTTTAAGACTGCATCATCTATACCTCCAACAACAATTCCAGTGGCTCCTACTTTAACTGCTGTTTCAATGGCTTCTTTTGTTACGTAAGATCCACCAATTAGCACCTTCCCACGGTGACTTTCGTTGATAATAGCCGCTTCTACGACATCCTTGGGATTATGGACTATAGGTTCTATTATACCTTGTGCTTCACCACCAATTCCAAAGATACCTTGCACAAATGTAACTTTGGATTCTATGACAACTCCTTCATTTTCAATTATATCTACTACTTCACCATCCATATATGCATCAATCTCTACTGGTGTTGGAGGAGCCCTCAGGATAAGTTGACCCGTTATATCTGATACAGTCTCTATCGTGCCCTTTATCGGGGATTCTATCTGGTTTTTAAACAATCCAAAGAAACCTGATGATTCAGCGATTATCTCACCTTTCAGAATTGGGTCTCCTTCATTCTTTTTCATAAATTGTTTAAGTTCGTTGGGCATTACTCCCAATTTCCCTGCCAGATTTAGCGTCTCCACATCTCCTGGTAATTCTGTTCTTGCAACAATATCATCTGCACTTACCTTATCCCCAATTTTAACGATCACATCACCCTTTAATGGCAATCTTCTTTCCTTTCTTAGTTTTATATTTGTGGTTACTTTAAGTCCTGGTGTATATGCGTGTGCCATTATTCCTCCTTCACATCGGGATAGATGGATAAAGCTTTATTCCATCTGTTAAGTCTTTCGAATCTTTCTGCATCATTTGTGGGTAATACTAAAGGTCTTCCTCGACAATCTATTATTATTCCGACAACGCCACCTCTTAGAGTAGCTTCAACTTCTTTTCCTCTACCCTCACCGATATCGAAATATTTACTTGGTTTTATAACTGCGCGTGGTTTTTCTCCTTCATCGAGAGGTATGAGTTTCATATCACCTGAATTAACCTTTATTACATCTCCATTCATTTTTATCTCTAATGCTTCTTTTCCCAGAGGAGCAATACCTACCGGAGCGATACAGGTCCCAAGTCTTATTAGACAGTCCTTGTCAAACACTTCGGTTGCTGCTTTCTCATGGACTGATGAAAGTACACCAAGGTGAGGCATCATGAATATTGAGTCAACAGCCAGTCTGGTTATACCTTCAGGTTGGAAAGCATCTATAAGCATTAATGAAGCCTGAGCTCTTCTGGGAGCATGTGAAAGGGTTCCACCTGAACCGACGATTAAATCCAGGTCCATCATATTAACAAGGGTAGCACCTGAAGCAGTCTGTTCAAAAGCATCTGATATTGTTCTTTCCTGCTGGACACCCTTAAGTCCCACGGCCATCCCTTTATGTTGAACGAGTGCGAGTCGCAATGCCTCTCTTGCAATTCCCTGTTCTAATTTGAGTTCTTTTAATGACATGGGAACAGTAGTGGGTCGTATCATTTTATTCCGCACACGGTTTCCAAGGTCATTCTTATCCAGGGAGAAAGGAACCCATCTTAAAACATTATCCATTCCAGCTTCAGTTAAAACGTTGGAAACAGAGTAACTCATTCCTAAATTTGCAGATACAGTTCTATTAAAATTACCATCAAATACAGAGAAAATATCAGTTGTTGCCCCTCCAATATCTACACCCATAACATTGATATTTTGTTTTTCCCCGATGGTCTGGATTAAAGCACCGACAGCACCTGGAGTTGGCATGATAGGAACATCAGTCCATACCATTAATATCTTATATCCAGGTGCATGAGCCATTACATGTTCCATAAACAGGTCATGTATCGCATCTCTTGCAGGTCCTAAATTCTCCCTCTCAAGAATTGGTCTTAAGTTATCAACAATACTCAGAGCAGTAATTTTATCTAATCTTTCTTTCACTGCTTCTCTTGCATCTACATTTCCTGCAAAGATTACAGGAAGTTCAAACCCGGTCCCGAACCTTGGCTTTGGATCCGCTGCTTTTATTGTCTCACTTAACTCCACCACATGTGATACGGTTCCACCATCGATTCCTCCGGATAAGAGTATCATATCAGGTCTTAAGTCTCTTATCAGTTCTATTCTTTTATGTGGTCTTCTCCTGTCATTGGTTGCTATAACGTCCATGACAATTGCTCCTGCGCCCAGTGCTGCACGAGCTGCACTTTCTGCAGTCATTTCCTTAACGACCCCGGCAACCATCATCTGCAACCCCCCGCCTGCACTAGAGGTGGAAACATAGATATCTATACCTCGGTTGCCTTTTGCAGGATAGATTAACTTCTCTCCTTCTAAAAGCTCTCTTCCTGTGAGTTCCTCAACTTCTCTAACAGAATTAAGGACACCTCTAGTCACGTCTTCAAAAGGTGCTTCTACTGTTGTAGGAGCTTCCCCCCTTACTATCAATCTGTATTCGCCATCTTTTTTTTCTATTAGTATTGCTTTGGTCGTTGTGCTGCCACAATCCGTTGCAAGAATTCTATTGAGCTCCCTTTCCTTCTCCATTAACTCCTCCTTTCTATCTCCTGGATCAGATTCTCAACGTTTGCTCTATCTTCTAATAATACTGTTATCTCCCAATATAATTTTGAATTAAATATAACTTGTACAATTGGATTCGCCATAACCATAAATTGACTCCCTATAAAACTTAAGGGTTTCATGGTCTCTAAAAACATTATAGCTGGCACAGCTAAACCTCTATCAACTACTTCCTGTGCAAGTTTTGCAAGTATCTCATCCCTTCTTTCTTTCGGGATATCCTCCGGTGCTGTTATTTTATTAATAAAATCTTCGTTACCACCTAACATTTAATTCCCTATTCACCTTAACTTCATCCAATCTTCCTACAGGTGTATTGGACGGAGCATTCTTCAGTTTATCAGGGTCTTCTCTTGCTTCTTTCGCGATGTTCTTCATTGCTTCTACAAAGCCATCCAGCGATTCCTTTGATTCTGTTTCTGTAGGTTCAATCATTAACGCTTCAGGGACAATAAGAGGAAAATAAATAGTAGGTGCATGATAACCGTAATCTAACAGTCTTTTTGCAATATCTAAAGTCCTTATTCCAAATTCCTTGAAATCCGAACCTGAAAGAACGAACTCATGCATACAATTCTTACCATATGGTAAACTATACATATCTTTCAACCTGGTGAGGAGGTAATTGGAATTTATAACTGCTTGTTCGCTAACTTCTTCTAATCCTTCTACTCCTAACATTCGAATATAAGTATATGCTTTAACTATTACTAAAAATGGACCATAGAAACTGGCTATCTTTCCAATTGAGTTTTCAAGACCCCAGTTAAAGTAATATTTTTTTTTCTCAAATTCAATCGTTGGAATGGGAAGAAAACTCGAGAGTTTTTCTGTTACAGCCAGGGGACCAGAACCTGGCCCTCCACCACCGTGAGGTGTTGAAAAGGTTTTATGGAGATTGAAATGCAGGATATCTACACCAAAATCACTAACCCTTACCTTACCCAAAAGAGCATTAAGGTTTGCTCCATCCATATAGAGTAAGGCTCCATCTGAATGGAGGATATTTGCAAGTTCTCTTATATGTGACTCAAAGATTCCAAGTGTGTTGGGATTTGTTATCATAAGGAGAGCCACATTATCACTCATTGCTTCTTTTAAGGAATCTGGTTCTAATATACCATCCTTATTTGATTTAACTTCCTTGACATTTAATCCAGCTCTCCTGGATGATGCCGGATTTGTTCCATGAGCTGTGTCAGGAATGAGAACTATTTTCCTATCTTCGCCAAGTGAGTTGAAATATGCATTAGTAATTAAGAGACCGGTTAACTCTCCGTGAGCACCTGCCTTTGGTTGGAGGGATATTGCATCCAGACCTGATATTTCCTTAAGGAATTCTCCAAGTTCATACATAAGTTGTAGCGAACCCTGAATTGCAGATTCAGGGGTTTCTGGATGTATATTGACAAGTCCGGGTAGACGTGCCATATCCTCGTTTATCTTTGGGTTATATTTCATAGTGCAGGAACCCAGTGGATACATTCCTTTATCAATATGATAATTCATTTCAGAAAGTTTTACGAAATGTCTTACTAGTTCAACTTCAGAGGGCGATGGTATAGGTGGAGATTCCTTTCTCAGGTATTTGGGATCAAAGAAGGATTCTAATGATTTCTCTCCAATATCTAATTTGCCCAGGTAGTCCTTTTTTAATCCACCTTTGTATTTACTCAATAGCTCCATTTTTTGATAATATGTTATGCTAATCTATTTGTCAAGACAAGACACTCCATTTTATCCTATCGCAAAGACGTAAAGAATATTAGTAATTAGTTTATTAGTTAAATAAGTAAATAAAAACCTAAATCCTAATCCCAAATCCTAAATTAACACAGATAGTCACAGATAAAAAAACGATCCCTCAGACCTAACACCCAAGACCTAAGACCTAAAATCTACTCCTTAATCCTGTCTTCAGTCTCCAATC